>NZ_JASCQQ010000037.1:0-147330 GCF_030012485.1 Halomonas rhizosphaerae | reverse complement strand
GAAGGTGGATCGAGAGGTCTGCTGGAGGTATCACGAGTGCGAATGCTGACATGAGTAACGACAAGGGGAGTGAAAAACTCCCCCGCCGGAAGACCAAGGGTTTCTGTTCGACGCTAATCGGAGCAGAGTGAGTCGGCCCCTAAGGCGAGGCCGAAAGGCGTAGTCGATGGGAAACGGGTCAATATTCCCGTACCTCACTGTATTGCGATGGGGGGACGAAGAAGGCTAGGTGAGCCAGGCGTTGGTTGTCCTGGTGAAAGTCAGTAGGCTGGGGAGTCAGGCAAATCCGGTTCCCCAAGGCCGAGAGACGAGACGAACTGACCACGGTCAGGAAGTCATCGATGCCACGCTTCCAGGAAAAGCCTCTAAGCTTCAGATACAGTGGGACCGTACCCCAAACCGACACAGGTGGTCAGGTAGAGAATACCCAGGCGCTTGAGAGAACTCGGGTGAAGGAACTAGGCAAAATGGTGCCGTAACTTCGGGAGAAGGCACGCCGGCATAGGGTGACGGGACTTGCTCCCCGAGCCTGAACCGGTCGAAGATACCAGGTGGCTGCAACTGTTTATTAAAAACACAGCACTCTGCAAACGCGCAAGCGGACGTATAGGGTGTGACGCCTGCCCGGTGCCGGAAGGTTAAGTGATGGTGTTAGCTCACGCGAAGCTCCTGATCGAAGCCCCGGTAAACGGCGGCCGTAACTATAACGGTCCTAAGGTAGCGAAATTCCTTGTCGGGTAAGTTCCGACCTGCACGAATGGCGTAATGATGGCCACGCTGTCTCCACCCGAGACTCAGTGAAATTGAAATCGCAGTGAAGATGCTGTGTACCCGCGGCTAGACGGAAAGACCCCGTGAACCTTTACTATAGCTTCACACTGGACGCTGATGTTGCTTGTGTAGGATAGCTGGGAGGCTTGGAAACCCGGACGCCAGTTCGGGTGGAGCCAACCTTGAAATACCAGCCTGGCATCATTGGCGTTCTAACTCAGGTCCGTGATCCGGATCGAGGACCGTGTGTGGTGGGTAGTTTGACTGGGGCGGTCTCCTCCCAAAGCGTAACGGAGGAGCACGAAGGTACCCTCAGCACGGTTGGAAATCGTGCATTGAGTGCAAGAGCATAAGGGTGCTTAACTGCGAGACAGACACGTCGAGCAGGTACGAAAGTAGGTTCTAGTGATCCGGTGGTTCTGTATGGAAGGGCCATCGCTCAACGGATAAAAGGTACTCCGGGGATAACAGGCTGATACCGCCCAAGAGTTCACATCGACGGCGGTGTTTGGCACCTCGATGTCGGCTCATCACATCCTGGGGCTGAAGTCGGTCCCAAGGGTATGGCTGTTCGCCATTTAAAGTGGTACGCGAGCTGGGTTTAGAACGTCGTGAGACAGTTCGGTCCCTATCTGCCGTGGGCGTTGGATGTTTGAGAAGTGCTGCTCCTAGTACGAGAGGACCGGAGTGGACGCACCTCTGGTGTTCCGGTTGTCACGCCAGTGGCATTGCCGGGTAGCTATGTGCGGACGGGATAACCGCTGAAAGCATCTAAGCGGGAAGCCCCCTTCAAGATGAGACATCCCCGAGGCCTCGAGCCTCCTGAAGGGCCCAGCGAGACCAGCTGGTTGATAGGCCGGGTGTGGAAGCGCTGCAAGGCGTTGAGCTAACCGGTACTAATGGCCCGTGAGGCTTGACCATATAACACCCAAGCGGTCTGCCGATGGCGACCGACAGCCGGATACGACGAGACGTTCTCGCCAGCATGATTCACCGTTTTTCGCCTGACGACCATAGCGTGCGGGAACCACCTGATCCCATGCCGAACTCAGCAGTGAAACCGCTCAGCGCCGATGGTAGTGTGGGGCCTCCCCATGCGAGAGTAGGTCATCGTCAGGCACCTATTCAGAAACCCCGGCCATTGGTCGGGGTTTCGTCGTTTCGGGGCCTCCCCATGGAGAGTCCCGGAGTGCCGGCCAAGTCATCGTCAGGCACCTATTCCGAGAAGACCCCGTGTTCGAAAGAGCACGGGGTTTTTTCATGTCTGAAGGTCGATGCCGCTTACCCACTTTGGTCGCTGGCGTTTCCGGGGGCTGGCCGCATCCGCTAGAATGTCACATTTCCCGTCAGGGGCATGAGCATGACCATCGGTGACCTGATCCGACTGCTGAGCGATGGCGAGTTCCACTCCGGCGAACAGCTGGGTGAACGGCTGGGCGTGTCGCGGGCAGCAGTATGGAAGCAGTTGCGCAAGCTGGAGTCCCTGGGCATTCCCATGGAGGCGGTCAAGGGTCAGGGGTATCGACTGGTCGAGCGCCTCGAGTTGCTGGATGGAGGCGCCATCGTGGCCGGCCTCTCGCGAGAGGCGCGTCACCACCTGACGCGGCTGTTCGTGGAAGAGAGCCTGCCGTCCAGCAACGCCTTCCTGCGTGAGCGTTTCTCCCAGGGGGCAGGGCACGGTGAGGTCTGCCTGGTGGAGCAGCAGAGCGAGGGGCGCGGACGCCGAGGGCGCGCCTGGGTGACCCCCTGGGGGCGCACCCTGATGCTCTCGATCGGCTGGCGGGTCGAGGCGGGAGTGGCGTCGCTGGAGGGGCTGAGCCTGGCGCTGGGCGTGGCCCTTGCCAGGGTACTCGAGCGCCATGGCGTCAGGCCTCGCCTCAAGTGGCCCAATGACGTGCTGCTGGAGGGTGACGACGGGGCGCTCGGCAAGCTGGCGGGCATCCTGATGGAGATCAGTGGTGATGCCGCGGGCCCGTGCGAGGTGGTGGTGGGCATGGGCATCAATGTCGACTTGCCGGCGGCGTTCCGAGGGGGCATCGACCAGGCCGTCGCGGCGGTCCATGACCAGGCGCCGGGGCTCTCACGCAATGTCCTGGCCGTCGAGCTGCTGGACGAGCTGCTGCCCCTGCTGGCGGGCTTCGAGCAGCAGGGGTTCTCCGCCTGGCGTGACGACTGGAACGCCCGACACGCCTTCGCCGGCTGCGAGGTGGAGATCCTGCAGCGGGGAGTCCGGGAGTCGGCCACCGCCGGGGATGTGGACGAGGCCGGCAATCTCTGGGTGCAGCAGGAGGGGCGGCCGGTGCGGCTGGCCGGCGGCGAGATCAGCGTGCGGAGACGCGCATGATCCTGGACCTCGATATCGGCAACACCCTGTCCAAGTGGCGGCTCAAGGATGCCGACAGCAGCGAGATCCGTTCCCGCGGGGCGGTCTGGACACGGGAGGAGTGGCGCCCGGGCGCGGATATCCCGGACCTCGACGTGGTCGAGGCGGTGCGCATCTCCAGCGTGGCGCGCAGGGCGGTACTGGAGGAGACGGTGTCGCTGCTGCGCCGTCGGGTCGGTACCGTCCATGTGGCGCGCTCGACGGCCGAGGCCCTGGGGGTCACCAATGGCTACGAGGAGCCCGGCCGGCTGGGGGTCGACCGCTGGATGGGAGCACTGGCGGGCTACCAGCTCGCCGGTGGCTGCTGCGCCGTGGACTGCGGCAGCGCCATCACCGTCGACTTCGTGCTGCCCGGCGGGCGTCACCTGGGCGGCTACATCCTGCCCGGGCTGCGGCTGATGAAGGAGAGCCTGAAGCTCGGCACCCGCAACGTGGCGATCGACCCGGACAGCGAGGCCGAAGAGCTGCTGGAGCCTGGCAGGCGCACCGTCGAGGCGGTCAACCATGGTATCTACATGGCGGCGGTGAGCGCGGTCAACCGCATCTACAGCGAGGTGTGTGACCAGCAGGGGGTGGCGCTGCCGATGATGCTGACCGGCGGGGATGCCCGGGTGGTGTCACGTGGCATCCAGGTGCCCCATGCAGTCTGGCCGGACATGGTCTACGGTGGGCTCGAGGCCTGCTTCCCGCTGACTGCGGCCGAGCGGGCGGGGCGCCTGTCCGGGGCGCCCCGCGTGCCCTCGCCGGTGGCGCTGGAAAAGATACGCGCCGCGCTTGCATTCTCCATGCTCCTTTGACACAATGCGCCGCGTTCCGGAGAGGCGTGCACGGCAGTCCCGTCGCGTTCGATCAAGAGCCAAAGAAAACAGGCACTTGACACCGAGAACAGACGCGGTAGAATGCATCGCCAGCTGGAGGGGTTCCCGAGTGGCCAAAGGGAGCAGACTGTAAATCTGCCGCGAAAGCTTCGAAGGTTCGAATCCTTCCCCCTCCACCAGGTTCAGCCGCACCCGATGCGTCGTGTGGTGGCAAGCAAGAGTGGGTCGGCGGGCATAGTTCAATGGTAGAACCTCAGCCTTCCAAGCTGATGATGCGGGTTCGATCCCCGCTGCCCGCTCCAGGTATCAGGATGTGATGCCACAAGGTTGCGCTCATGTAGCTCAGGGGTAGAGCACACCCTTGGTAAGGGTGAGGTCGACGGTTCAAATCCGTCCATGAGCTCCATATCGAGAAGGCGAGCCCCGGCTCGCCTTTTCTTTTTCTTCCCCGTGCTGATGTTGTGCGGGGGAGGGGTTGCCAGAGAGAGCGGCTTTCGCTATCATGGCGCCCGCTGTCGTACAGGTCGCCTGCAAAGGGCGGTCGCGGAAGCAGATACAGGCCAGTAGCTCAATTGGCAGAGCAGCGGTCTCCAAAACCGCAGGTTGGGGGTTCGATTCCCTCCTGGCCTGCCAGTCTTCCCCAGGCTGGCGAGATCTCATATACTTTCATGTTTCGATTGCCGCACCCTGAGGAGTCTCGTTTTCATGAAGCATAACGCCGAGGTGCAGGAGTCGCGCCACGACGGGCTCAAGTGGGCGGTTGTCGTCACTCTGCTGGTCCTTGCCGTGGTCGGCAATACCTATTTCGCCGACCAGGCGCTTCTCTATCGTGTGCTCGGTGTCGTCGTGC
This sequence comes from Halomonas rhizosphaerae, assembly GCF_030012485.1. Lineage (NCBI taxonomy): Bacteria > Pseudomonadati > Pseudomonadota > Gammaproteobacteria > Oceanospirillales > Halomonadaceae > Halomonas > Halomonas rhizosphaerae. Next base: position 142,508 of record NZ_JASCQQ010000037.1, on the reverse strand, counting down.
TCAGCGTGGCGGCGGCACTGGTGGCGCTGACCACGACCAAGGGTCGTGATCTGGTCGAGCTCGCCAGGAGTGCGAAGAAGGAAATCCAGCGTGTCGTCTGGCCGACCCGGCCCGAGACCGTGCAGACCACCGCCATCGTGCTGGTGGCCGTGCTGGTGGTCGGCTTGATGCTCTGGCTGATCGACACCCTTCTTGGCTGGGCGATGTCCGGCGTCATCGGTTAGGAGTTTTCATGTCCAAGCGTTGGTATGTCGTCCACGCCTACTCCGGCTTCGAGAAGCATGTCATGCGCTCGCTCATCGAGCGCGTGAAGATGCACGGCATGGAGGATCGCTTCGGCGAGATCCTGGTGCCGACCGAAGAGGTCGTCGAGGTGCGTGACGGCAAGCGTCGCAAGAGCGAGCGCAAGTTCTATCCCGGCTACGTGCTGGTCGAGATGGAGATGGATGACGAGACCTGGCACCTGGTCAACGAGACCCCTCGCGTCATGGGGTTCATCGGCGGCACCAAGGAGAAGCCGGCCCCGATCACCCGCAAGGAGGCGGATGCCATCCTCAGCCGAGTCAAGGACGGCACCGACAAGCCGAAGCCCAAGACGCTCTTCGAGCCGGGCCAGTCTGTGCGCGTCATCGACGGACCCTTCGCCGACTTCAACGGGGTCGTCGAGGAGGTCAACTACGACAAGAGCCGTGTGCAGGTCAGCGTGCTGATCTTCGGCCGCTCCACGCCCGTCGAGCTGGAGTTTGCCCAGGTCGAGAAGGAATAGCCTTCCGGCCCTGTCTGTTTCGTGACAACCACCCGCGGGTGGTTGTGTAACCCGGGGAGCCGCAAGGCGCTACTACCCAACTGGAGTCCATCATGGCCAAGAAAGTACAGGCTTACATCAAGCTGCAGGTCGCAGCTGGCAAGGCCAACCCGAGTCCCCCCGTGGGCCCCGCGCTGGGCCAGCACGGCGTCAACATCATGGAGTTCTGCAAGGCGTTCAACGCCGCGACCCAGGAGATCGAGCCGGGCCTGCCGACCCCCGTGGTCATCACCGTCTACTCCGACCGCAGCTTCACCTTCATCACCAAGACCCCGCCTGCCGCGGTCCTGCTGAAGAAGGCGGCCGGCATCAAGTCCGGCTCCGGCGAGCCGAACAAGACCAAGGTCGGCACCGTGACCCGCGAGCAGCTCGAGGAGATCGCCAAGACCAAGGAGCCCGACCTGACGGCTGCCGATCTCGACGCCGCGGTGCGTACCATTGCCGGTAGTGCCCGCAGCATGGGCCTGAACGTGGAGGGTCTCTGATCATGGCCAAGCTTACCAAGCGTGCACAGCAGATTCGCGAGAAGGTCGACGCCAACCGGACCTACTCCCTCGACGAGGCCGTGGCCCTGCTCTCCGAGCTGTCCACCGTCAAGTTCAAGGAGTCCCTGGACGTCGCCATCAACCTGGGCGTCGACCCGCGTAAGTCCGACCAGGTCGTGCGTGGCGCCACCGTCATGCCCAACGGTACCGGCAAGGACGTGCGTGTCGCGGTCTTCACCCAGGGTGCCAACGTCGATGCCGCCAAGGAAGCCGGTGCCGACATCGTCGGCATGGACGACCTGGCCGAGCAGGTCAAGAAGGGTCAGCTGGACTTCGACGTGGTCATCGCCTCGCCGGACGCCATGCGCGTCGTCGGCCAGCTGGGCCAGATCCTCGGTCCGCGCGGCCTGATGCCGAACCCCAAGGTCGGAACCGTGACCCCTGACGTGGCCACTGCCGTCAAGAACGCCAAGGCCGGCCAGGTACGCTTCCGCACCGACAAGAACGGCATCATCCATACCACCCTTGGCAAGGTCGACTTCGATGCCTCTGCCATCCAGGGCAACCTGGAGGCGCTGGTCGCCGACCTGAAGAAGCTCAAGCCGAGCACCTCCAAGGGCATCTATCTCAAGAAGGTCACCCTGTCCACCACCATGGGCCCGGGGCTGACCATCGATCATTCCGCCCTGGCCTGATCGGGCGGCGATCGAGACGATTGCAGGAACTTTGCGGTCCCCGTGCCGGGCTATCCTCGCCGGCGGGGCATCGTCAAAGACCGCAGGTGCCGCGTCTCTTGCGAGCGCGGCTTAATCTTCCCCCGGGGAGGCCTGCGCAGATGGTGTGGCCGCCAGGTATCTGGTGAGCACCATCACCCAGGACTCCCGACCTCCGGTCGGGAGAGATGGTAACCACCGGAATCCTCTCGCGAGGTTCCGGCACGAAGGAGTGATCACTGTGCCACTAGCACTCGAAGGCAAGAAGGCAATCGTTGCCGAGGTCAGTGAAGCGGCCAAGGATGCGCTCTCCGTCGTAGTTGCCGACTCTCGTGGCGTCGCGGTCAGCGCGATGACCGACCTGCGCAAGCAGGCCCGCGAGAATGGCGTGCAGATTCGTGTTGTCCGCAACACTCTGGCACGCCGCGCCCTGTCCGGAACTCCCTGGGAGATTCTGGACGAGACCTTCTCCGGTCCGACCATGCTGGCTTTCTCCTATGAGCACCCGGGCGCCGCCGCCCGTCTGTTCAAGGAGTTCGCCAAGGGTCAGAAGGAGTTCGAGGTCAAGGCGCTGGCCTACGAAGGTGAGCTGATCCCGGCAAGCGACATCGACCGTCTGGCAACCCTGCCGACCTACGATGAGGCGATCGCCAAGCTGATGTCCGTCATGAAGGAAGCTTCTGCCGGCAAGCTGGTCCGTACCCTCGCGGCGCTGCGTGACCAGAAGCAGGAAGAGGCCGCCTGATCGGCGAACTCTTGCGCGCAGCCCGAATCGAACATTGAATCCCCGAGCCATCGCGATGCCGAGGCTCCCGCAAAGTTAGGAATCTAGACAATGGCACTGACCAAAGAAGACATCATCAACGCCGTCGCCGACATGTCCGTCATGGAAGTGGCCGAGCTGATCGAGGCCATGGAAGAGAAGTTCGGTGTCTCTGCTGCCGCTGCCGTCGTGGCCGGCCCGGGTGGCGGTGAAGCCGCTGCCGAGGAAGAGCAGACCGAGTTCGACGTGGTGCTGACCGGCGCCGGCGACAAGAAGGTCAACGTGATCAAGGCGGTCCGCGAGATCACCGGCCTGGGCCTCAAGGAAGCCAAGGGTGCCGTCGACGGCGCACCGGCGACCATCAAGGAAGGCCTGTCCAAGGACGACGCCGAAGCAGCAAAGAAGAAGCTGGAAGACGCCGGCGCGAGCGTGGAGCTCAAGTAACCCTTGTGCCCATGGCTTCACGCGCTGCGTAAGCTTCCACGGCTGGTGGCGGGACACCCGCTGCCGGCCTTTTTCTGTTGTCACTAGCCGGTCGCCCTCGGGCCACCGCTAGCCGAGAATTCCGACGGCGAGCCTCCTGGTGGAGGCTTGCCGTCAGCGCCTGACGGAGCCGTACCCGTCGGGTGACGCCGACACGCATCGGTCACCCATGGTGAACAAGCTGGGGAATACAGATGGCTTACTCATACACTGAGAAAAAACGCATCCGCAAGGATTTCGGCAAACTGCCCCAAGTGATGGATGTGCCCTACCTGCTGGCCATCCAGCTTGATTCCTACTACGAGTTTCTCCAGCAGGATCGCTCACCCGAAGAACGCCTGGAAATCGGCCTGCACGCCGCCTTCAAGTCGGTCTTCCCGATCGCGAGCTTCTCCGGCAACGCTGCCCTGGAGTATGTCAGCTACCGTTTCGGCACTCCGGCCTTCGACGTCAAGGAGTGCCAGCTGCGTGGCGTCACCTATTCGGCTCCCCTGCGCGTCAAGGTCCGCCTGATCATCTACGACAAGGACTCGTCCAACAAGGCGATCAAGGACATCAAGGAGCAGGAAGTCTACATGGGGGAGATCCCCCTGATGACCGAGAACGGTACCTTCGTCATCAACGGTACCGAGCGCGTCATCGTTTCCCAGCTGCACCGCTCGCCCGGCGTGTTCTTCGACCACGACAAGGGCAAGAGCCACTCCTCCGGCAAGCTGCTCTATTCCGCACGGGTGATCCCCTACCGCGGCTCCTGGCTCGACTTCGAGTTCGATCCCAAGGACAGCGTCTTTGTGCGCATCGACCGTCGCCGCAAGCTGCCGGCCACGGTGCTGCTGCGCGCCTTGGGCATGAGCGCCGAGGAGATCCTCGATAACTTCTTCGAGCTCAGCACCTTCCACATCGAGAAGTCCGGCTTCTCCGTGGAGCTGGTGCCCTCGCGCCTGCGCGGCGAGACCGCCACCTTCGACATCAAGGACGGCGACGGCAACGTCATCGTCGAGGAAGGTCGCCGGATCACCCAGAAGCACATCCGCCAGCTGGAAAAGGCCGGTCTCGAGCGCCTCGACGTGCCGATGGACTACCTGTTCGGCAAGACCCTGGCCAAGGATCAGGTCGACCCGAACACCGGCGAGCTGATCTGCCCCTGCAATACCGAGATCACGCCCGAGCTGCTGGAGAAGATCGGCCAGGCGGGCATCACCACCCTCGAGACGCTCTACACCAACGACCTCGACTGTGGCCCCTTCATCTCCGACACCCTCAAGCTGGACACCACCGGGTCCCGCCTCGAGGCGCTGGTCGAGATCTACCGCATGATGCGCCCCGGCGAGCCGCCCACCAAGGAGGCCGCCGAGACGCTGTTCAACAACCTGTTCTTCAGCGAGGACCGCTACGACCTGTCGGGCGTGGGTCGCATGAAGTTCAACCGCCGGCTGCGTCGCGACAGCGACACCGGCTCCGGCGTCCTCGACCAGCAGGACATCCTCGACGTGCTGCGCGAGATGATCGCGATCCGCAACGGCTTCGGTGATGTCGACGATATCGACCATCTGGGCAACCGCCGCATCCGCTGCGTCGGCGAGATGGCCGAGAACCAGTTCCGCGTGGGCCTGGTGCGCGTCGAGCGCGCGGTCAAGGAACGCCTCTCCATGGCCGAGAGCGAAGGCCTGATGCCCCAGGACCTGATCAATGCCAAGCCCGTGGCGGCGGCGGTCAAGGAGTTCTTCGGTTCCAGCCAGCTCTCGCAGTTCATGGACCAGAACAACCCGCTCTCCGAGGTCACCCACAAGCGTCGCGTCTCGGCGCTCGGCCCGGGCGGCCTGACCCGCGAGCGGGCCGGCTTCGAGGTGCGTGACGTCCACGCCACCCACTACGGTCGCCTGTGTCCCATCGAGACGCCGGAAGGCCCGAACATCGGCCTGATCAACTCCCTGGCCACCTACAGCCACACCAACAGCTACGGCTTCCTCGAGACGCCGTATCGCAAGGTCGTGGATGCCCAGGTGACCGACGACGTGGTGCACCTCTCGGCCATCGAGGAGGGCGACTTCGTCATCGCCCAGGCCTCCGCCACCGTGGACGAGTCGAACAAGCTGGTCGACGACCTGGTGCAGGTCCGCCACCGCGGCGAGACCACCTTCATGCGTCCCGAGCAGGTCACCCTGATGGACGTGTCGCCGCGCCAGGTGGTATCCGTGGCCGCGGCGCTGATCCCCTTCCTCGAGCACGACGACGCCAACCGCGCCCTGATGGGGGCGAACATGCAGCGCCAGGCCGTGCCGACCCTGCGTGCCGACAAGCCGCTGGTGGGTACCGGCATGGAGCGCTTCGTGGCACGCGACTCCGGCGTCTGCGAGGTGGCCCGCCGCGGCGGGGTGATCGACTCGGTCGACGCCAAGCGCATCGTGGTGCGGGTCAGCGAGGACGAGATCATCGGCGGCGAGGCCGGCGTCGATATCTACAACCTGACCAAGTACCTGCGCTCCAACCAGAACACCTGCATGAACCAGCGGCCCATCGTGCGCCCCGGTGACCAGGTGCGCCGCGGCGACATCCTGGCCGACGGTCCCTCCGTCGACATGGGCGACCTGGCGCTGGGCCAGAACATGCGCATCGCCTTCATGCCGTGGAACGGCTACAACTTCGAGGACTCCATCCTGCTCTCCGAGCGGGCGGTCCAGGAAGATCGCTTCACCACCATCCACATCCAGGAGCTGACCTGCGTCTCCCGTGACACCAAGCTGGGGCCGGAGGAGATCACCTCCGACATCCCCAACGTCGGCGAGTCGGCGCTGGGCAAGCTGGACGAGGCCGGGGTGGTCTACATCGGCGCCGAGGTCGGCGCCGGTGACATCCTGGTGGGCAAGGTGACGCCCAAGGGCGAGACCCAGCTGACCCCGGAAGAGAAGTTGCTGCGTGCCATCTTCGGCGAGAAGGCGTCCGACGTAAAGGACACCTCGCTGCGTGCCCCGACCGGCATGAAGGGCACCGTCATAGACGTCCAGGTGTTCACCCGTGACGGCGTGGAGAAGGACTCCCGGGCGCTCTCCATCGAGCAGATGCAGCTCGACGAGGTGCGCAAGGACCTGCAGGAGACCTACCGCATCGCCGAGGATGCCACCTTCGAGCGCCTCAAGCGCACCCTCTCCGGCCAGGTCGTCAACGGCGGGCCCAAGCTGAAGAAGGGCGACGTGCTCTCCGACAGCTACCTCGAGGAGCTGCCGCGCCAGCAGTGGTTCAAGCTGCGTCTGCAGGACGAGACCTTCAATGAACTGCTGGCCCAGGCCGACGAGCAGCTGGAGAGCCGTCGCAAGGAGATGGACGAGCGCTTCGAGGACAAGAAGCGCAAGCTCACCCAGGGCGACGACCTGGCGCCGGGCGTGCTGAAGATCGTCAAGGTCTACCTGGCGATCAAGCGCCGCCTGCAGCCGGGCGACAAGATGGCCGGCCGCCACGGCAACAAGGGCGTCATCTCGGCGATCATGCCCATCGAGGACATGCCCTTCGATGACAACGGCGAGCCCATCGACGTGGTGCTCAACCCGCTGGGCGTCCCCTCGCGGATGAACGTGGGCCAGATCCTCGAGACCCACCTGGGCATGGCGGCACGTGGCCTCGGGGTCAAGATCGAGGGGCTGCTGCGCGATGCCCGTGAGCAGCAGGTGGCCGAGATCCGCGACTTCCTGGGACAGGTCTACAACACCACCCAGGGGACCCGCGTCGAGGACATCGACTCGCTCTCCGACGAGGAGGTGATCGCCCTGGCGAAGAACCTCAAGGGCGGCGTGCCGATGTCCACGCCGGTGTTCGACGGCGCCCAGGAGCACGAGATCAAGCACCTGCTGCGCCTCGCCGACCTGCCGGATTCGGGCCAGATGGCCCTCTACGACGGCCGTACCGGCGATGCCTTCGACCGGCCGGTGACCGTGGGCTACATGTACATGCTCAAGCTCAACCACCTGGTGGATGACAAGATGCATGCGCGCTCCACCGGCTCCTACTCGCTGGTCACCCAGCAACCGCTGGGCGGCAAGGCGCAGTTCGGTGGCCAGCGCTTCGGCGAGATGGAGGTCTGGGCCCTGGAGGCCTACGGCGCGGCCTACACGCTCCAGGAGATGCTCACCGTCAAGTCCGACGACGTGGAGGGGCGCACCAAGATGTACAAGAGCATCGTGGACGGCGACCACACCATGCAGGCGGGCATGCCGGAATCCTTCAACGTGCTGGTGAAGGAAATCCGCTCGCTGGGCATCGATATCGAACTGGAAAGCTGAGGCTGCACCGCCTGCGCTTCACAGAATGACGGTCCGCGGGGGCGGCAAGGCCCCCGCCCATGACAACTCCGCAACGGAGCCGACCCCATGAAAGATTTGGTGAAAGTCCTCAAATCGCAGTCTCAGTCCGACGAGTTCGACGCGATCAAGATCACGCTGGCGTCGCCGGACATGATTCGCTCCTGGTCCTACGGCGAGGTCAAGAAGCCGGAGACCATCAACTACCGCACCTTCAAGCCGGAGCGTGACGGCCTGTTCTGTGCCAAGATCTTCGGCCCGGTGAAGGACTACGAGTGCCTGTGCGGCAAGTACAAGCGCATGAAGCACCGCGGCATCATCTGCGAGAAGTGCGGCGTCGAGGTCACCAAGGCGGCGGTGCGTCGCGAGCGCATGGGTCACATCGAGCTGGCAAGCCCGGTCGCCCATATCTGGTTCCTCAAGTCGCTGCCGTCGCGCATCGGCATGTTCCTGGACATGACCCTGCGCGACATCGAGCGCGTGCTCTATTTCGAGAGCTTCATGGTCATCGACCCGGGCATGACCACCCTCGAGCGCGGCCAGTTGCTCAACGACGAGCAGTACTTCGAGGCCCTCGAGGAGTTCGGCGACGATTTCGACGCCCGCATGGGCGCCGAGGCCGTCCAGGCACTGCTCAAGGACATCGACCTGGGCGAGGAGATCGACCGCCTGCGCGAGGAGATCCCGCAGACCAACTCCGAGACCAAGATCAAGAAGCTCTCCAAGCGCCTCAAGCTGCTGGAAGCCTTCCAGGGCTCCGGCAACGACCCGGCGTGGATGGTCATGGAGGTGCTGCCGGTACTGCCGCCGGACCTGCGCCCGCTGGTGCCGCTGGACGGTGGCCGCTTCGCGACCTCGGACCTCAACGACCTCTACCGTCGCGTGATCAACCGCAACAACCGCCTCAAGCGGCTGCTCGACCTCAATGCGCCCGACATCATCGTGCGCAACGAGAAGCGCATGCTGCAGGAGTCGGTGGACGCCCTGCTCGACAACGGCCGCCGCGGCCGCGCCATCACCGGCTCCAACAAGCGCCCGCTGAAGTCCCTGGCCGACATGATCAAGGGCAAGCAGGGTCGCTTCCGTCAGAACCTGCTGGGCAAGCGCGTCGACTACTCCGGCCGCTCGGTGATCACCGTGGGCCCGACCCTGCGCCTGCACCAGTGCGGCCTGCCGAAGAAGATGGCGCTGGAGCTGTTCAAGCCGTTCATCTACTCCAAGCTGCAGTCGCTGGGCTATGCCTCCACCATCAAGGCGGCCAAGAAGATGGTCGAGCGCGAGCTGCCCGAGGTGTGGGACATCCTCGCCGACGTCATCCGCGAGCACCCGGTCCTGCTCAACCGCGCCCCGACCCTGCACCGCCTCGGCATCCAGGCCTTCGAGCCGCTGCTGATCGAGGGCAAGGCGATCCAGCTGCACCCGCTGGTGTGTGCCGCCTACAACGCCGACTTCGACGGTGACCAGATGGCGGTGCACGTGCCGCTGACCCTGGAAGCCCAGCTCGAGGCCCGCGCGCTGATGATGGCCACCAACAACGTGCTGTCACCGGCCAACGGCGAGCCGATCATCGTGCCGTCCCAGGACGTGGTGCTGGGCCTGTACTACATGACCCGCGAGCGCATCAACGACAAGGGCGAGGGCATGGTGTTCTCCGGCCTCGACGAGGTGGAGCGCGCCTTCGGCACCCAGAGCGTGTCGATGCATGCCCGCGTCAAGGTGCGCCTCGACGAGGTGGACATCGACGAGGAGACCGGCGAGACGAGCCACCATCGCCGCATCTACGACACCACCGTGGGCCGCGCGCTGCTGTTCCGCATCCTGCCCGAGGGCGTGCCCTTCGAGCTGGTCGACCAGCCGATGAAGAAGAAGGCCATCTCGAAGCTGATCAACGAGGTCTATCGCCGCGCCGGCCTCAAGCCGACGGTGATCTTCGCCGACCAGCTGATGTACACCGGCTTCCGCCTGGCCACCTGGTCCGGCGCCTCCATCGGCGTCAACGACTTCGTCATCCCGGACGCCAAGGCCGAGATCGTCGAAGCCGCCGAGGACGAGGTGAAGGAGATCGAGGACCAGTTTTCCTCCGGCCTCGTCACCGCCGGCGAGAAGTACAACAAGGTCATCGATATCTGGGCCCGGGCCAACGACCAGGTCGCCAAGGCGATGATGGCCGGGATCTCCAAGGAGACCGTGGTGGACCGCGACGGGAAGGAGGTCGAGCAGGACTCTTTCAACAGCGTCTTCATCATGGCCGACTCCGGTGCCCGGGGTAGTGCCGCCCAGATCCGCCAGCTGGCGGGCATGCGCGGCCTGATGGCCAAGCCGGACGGCTCGATCATCGAGACTCCGATCGTCGCCAACTTCCGCGAGGGCCTGAACGTTCTCCAGTACTTCATCTCGACCCACGGCGCGCGGAAGGGCCTGGCGGACACGGCACTCAAGACCGCCAACTCCGGTTACCTGACCCGTCGCCTGGTCGACGTGGCCCAGGACATGGTGATCACCGAGCCCGACTGCGGCACCGAGCGCGGCCTGACGCTGCACCCGGTCATCGAGGGCGGCGACATCATCGTCTCCCTGGCCCAGCGCGTGCTGGGTCGCGTGGTCGCCCAGGACGTCATCGACCCGGCCAGCGACGAGGTGCTGATCCCGCGCGGTACCCTGCTCGACGAGAAGTGGTGTGCCGAGCTCGACACCATGGGCGTCGACGAGATCGTGGTGCGCTCGACCATCACCTGCGAGACACCGCATGGCGTCTGCTCGGCCTGTTACGGCCGTGACCTGGCGCGTGGCCACCAGGTGAACATCGGCGAGTCCGTGGGCGTCATCGCCGCCCAGTCCATCGGCGAGCCGGGCACCCAGCTGACCATGCGGACCTTCCACATCGGCGGGGCGGCCTCCCGGGCCTCCGCGGTGGACAGCGTCCAGGTCAAGCACGGCGGCAAGGTGCGCCTGCACAACATCAAGCACGTCGAGCGCGGCGACGGGAAGCTGGTGGTGGTCTCGCGCTCCAGTGCCCTGGCGGTGGCCGACGATCACGGCCGCGAGCGCGAGTACTACAAGCTGCCCTACGGGGCCGAGCTGGACGTACGCAACGGCGACAGCGTCGAGGCCGGCCAGGCCGTGGCCAAGTGGGACCCGCACACCCACCCGATCATCGCCGAGGCCGAGGGACAGGTGCAGTACCGTGATCTCGACGAGGGCGTCACCATGCACCGCAGCGTGGACGAGATGACCGGTCTCTCCTCCATCGAGGTGATCGAGTCGGCCGCGCGGCCCATGGCGGGCCGCGACAAGCGCCCGATGATCATGCTGACCGATGCCGCCGGCAAGCCGGTCACCGTCTCCGGCTCCGACACGCCGGTGCAGTACCCGCTGCCCGGCAAGGCGATCATCACCGTCGACAACGGCTCGACGATCGGCGTCGGCGAGGTGGTGGCCCGTATCCCGGTGGAAGCCACCGGCAACAAGGACATCACCGGGGGTCTGCCGCGCGTCGCCGATCTGTTCGAGGCGCGCAAGCCGAAGGAGCCGGCGATCCTCGCCGAGATCAGCGGCGTGATCAGCTTCGGCAAGGAGACCAAGGGCAAGCGGCGCCTGACCATCACCCCGGAAGACGGCGATCCCTTCGAGATGCTGATCCCGAAGTGGCGCCAGATCGCGGTCTTCGAGGGCGAGTCGGTCGAGAAGGGCGAGGTGATCTCGGACGGCCCGAGCAACCCGCACGACATCCTGCGTCTGCTGGGCATCGCCGAGCTGGCCAAGTACATCACCACCGAGGTGCAGGACGTCTATCGCCTGCAGGGCGTGGGCATCAACGACAAGCACATCGAGGTGATCGTGCGTCAGATGCTGCGCAAGGTAGAGATCACAGACGCCGGCGACAGCGACTTCATCCCGGGCGACCAGGCCGAGCTGGTCCGCGTGCTCGAGCAGAACGCGCGCCTGGAGAAGGAGGAGAAGTTCCCGGCCAAGTACCAGCGGCTGCTGCTGGGGATCACCAAGGCCAGCCTGGCCACCGAGTCGTTCATCTCCGCGGCCTCCTTCCAGGAGACCACGCGGGTGCTGACCGAGGCGGCGGTGACCGGCAAGCGCGACTACCTGCGCGGCCTGAAGGAGAACGTGGTGGTGGGACGCCTGATCCCGGCCGGTACCGGCCTGACCCACCACGCGGAGCGTCGCCGCAAGCGTGAAGACGCCGAGCGACTGCTCCACCCGTCGGCCTACGACGTCGAGCAGGAGCTGGGCGCCCAGCTCACCGCACTGGACTCGGACGACGACGAGATCTGACGCCCGTGTCTCGGCACTGCGCCTCCCAGGAGGCGCAGTGCTTGACGACGCGCCGTGTCAGCCATTAGAATGCGCAGCCTTTAACAGTGGGGCGGGTGCGCCCGCACCCGCTGGACAAGGCAAGGCAACCCATTGGAGTCAGCTACACACCATGGCAACGATCAATCAGCTCGTGCGCAAGCCGCGCAAGCGCCAGGCCGCCAAGAGCGACGTGCCTGCGCTGCAGGCCTGCCCGCAGAAGCGCGGCGTCTGCACCCGCGTCTACACCACCACCCCGAAGAAGCCGAACTCCGCACTGCGCAAGGTGTGCCGTGTTCGCCTGACCAACGGCTACGAGGTCTCCTCGTACATCGGCGGTGAAGGCCACAACCTCCAGGAGCACTCCGTGGTCCTGATCCGCGGCGGCCGCGTCAAGGACCTTCCCGGTGTGCGCTATCACACCGTGCGTGGCGCCCTGGACACCTCCGGCGTGCAGAACCGCAAGCAGGGCCGTTCCAAGTACGGCACCAAGCGTCCGAAGGTCTGACCGGCCGCGGTACGCAGCAGTCACCCCATTTTGACCACGGTCTGATAAGAGTAAGGTCGAGCGCTGCCGTCGGCAGGAGTCTCGGGTTTACCTGAAGGATCCTTTGATGAGGGCTTATCATGCCTAGAAGAAGAGTTGCGGCCAAGCGCGAGATCCTGCCGGATCCCAAGTTCGGAAGCGAGCGCCTGGCGAAGTTCATGAACCACCTGATGATCGGCGGCAAGAAGTCCGTAGCTGAGCGTATCGTCTATGGTGCGCTGGACAGGGTTGCCGAGCGTAGCAAGGAAGAGCCGCTGGAGATCTTCGACAAGGCGCTGGAAGCCATCCAGCCCATGGTCGAGGTCAAGTCACGCCGCGTCGGCGGCGCGACCTATCAGGTGCCCGTGGAAGTTCGCCCCTCGCGCCGTCATGCGCTGGCCATGCGCTGGCTGGTCGATGCGGCCCGTCGCCGTGGCGAGAAGACCATGGTGCTGCGCCTCGCCGGCGAGATGCTCGATGCCGCCGAAGGCAAGGGCTCGGCCGTCAAGAAGCGGGAAGACGTGCATCGCATGGCAGAGGCCAACAAGGCCTTCTCTCACTACCGCTTCTAAACGCATCGCCAACCACAGGGGAGTTCCACCGTGGCTCGCAAGACTCCACTAAAGCGCTATCGCAACATCGGCATCGTGGCGCACGTCGATGCCGGCAAGACCACCACGACCGAGCGCGTCCTGTTCTACACCGGCCTCTCCCACAAGGTCGGCGAGGTCCATGACGGCGCTGCCACCATGGACTGGATGGAGCAGGAGCAGGAGCGTGGCATCACCATCACCTCCGCGGCGACCACCTGCTTCTGGCAGGGCATGGACAAGCAGTTCGATGAGCATCGCATCAACATCATCGACACCCCCGGACACGTCGACTTCACCATCGAGGTGGAGCGTTCGCTGCGCGTGCTCGACGGTGCCGTGGTGGTGCTGTGCGGTTCGTCCGGCGTTCAGCCCCAGACCGAGACCGTCTGGCGCCAGGCCAACAAGTACGAAGTGCCGCGCATGGTGTTCGTCAACAAGATGGACCGTACCGGCGCCGACTTCTTCATGGTCGTCGATCAGCTCAAGCAGAAGCTGGGTGCCAACGCCGTACCGATCCAGATCAACTGGGGCACCGAGGAAGAGTTCAAGGGTGTCGTCGACCTGATCAGGATGAAGGCGATCCTCTGGGACGAGGACAGCCTCGGCATGAACTACGAGCTGGTGGATATCCCCGCCGAGCTCCAGGAGACCGCCGAGAAGTACCGTGAGGAGATGGTCGAGGCGGCAGCCGAGGCCTCCGAGGAGCTGATGGACAAGTACCTCGAGGAGGGCGAGCTCACCATCGAGGAGATCAAGGCCGGCCTGCGGCGCCGTACCCTGGACAACGAGATCGTGCTGGTCACCTGCGGCTCCGCCTTCAAGAATAAGGGCGTTCAGGCCGTGCTGGATGGCGTCATCGAGTACATGCCGTCACCCACCGAGGTCAAGGCCATCGAGGGTGAGCTGGACGACAAGGACGGTACCATCGCCACCCGTGAGGCGGACGACAGCGCCCCCTTCTCCGCGCTGGCCTTCAAGATCGCCACCGACCCCTTCGTCGGTACTCTGACCTTCATCCGCGTCTATTCGGGCGTGCTGAAGTCGGGCGACAGCGTCTACAACTCCGTCAAGGAGAAGAAGGAGCGCGTCGGCCGTATCGTCCAGATGCACGCCAACTCCCGCGAGGAGATCAAGGAAGTGCTGGCCGGCGACATCGCCGCCTGCATCGGCCTGAAGGACGTCACCACCGGTGATACCCTGTGCGACCTGAACGACAAGATTGTGCTCGAGCGCATGGAGTTCCCTGATCCGGTGATCTCCGTGGCCGTGGAGCCCAAGTCCAAGGCCGACCAGGAGAAGATGGGCGTGGCACTGGGCAAGCTGGCCCAGGAGGATCCCTCCTTCCAGGTCCGCACCGATGAGGAGACCGGCCAGACCATCATCTCCGGCATGGGTGAGCTTCACCTCGACATCCTCGTCGACCGCATGCGTCGCGAGTTCAAGGTCGACGCCAACATCGGCAAGCCGCAGGTGGCCTATCGCGAGACCATCCGCGCCAAGGTCGAGCAGGAAGGCAAGTTCGTTCGCCAGTCCGGCGGTCGCGGCCAGTACGGTCATGTGCACCTGCGCATCGAGCCGCTCACCGCAGAGGACAAGGGCGAAGACGAGGACATGCACTTCAAGTTCGCCTCGGAGATCGTTGGCGGCGTGGTTCCCAAGGAATACGTGCCGGCCGTCGAGAAAGGGGCCTACGAGCAGCTGCAGAACGGTGTCATCGCGGGCTACCCGATGATTGACGTCAAGGTCACGCTGTTCGACGGTTCCTACCATGACGTGGACTCTAACGAGACCGCGTTCAAGGTTGCCTCTTCCATGGCGGTCAAGGAAGGTGCCAAGAAGGCCAAGGCCGTGCTCCTCGAGCCGGTGATGAAGGTCGAGGTCGTGACCCCCGAAGAGTTCATGGGTGACGTCATGGGCGACCTGAACCGCCGTCGGGGTCTCGTCCAGGGCATGGATGACTCCTCCATGGGCAAGATCATCCGCGCCACGGTACCTCTGGCTGAGATGTTCGGTTACGCGACCGATCTGCGCTCTCAGACCCAGGGCCGCGCAAGCTACGTGATGGAGTTTGCGGACTACGAAGAGGCGCCGTCCAGCGTCGTTGAAGCCGTCATCAACCAGAACGGTTAACCGTTAGCTAACGTAAAGAGGTTATAGCAGTGGCTAAGGAAAAATTTGAACGTTCCAAACCGCACGTCAACGTCGGTACCATCGGTCACGTCGACCACGGCAAGACCACGCTGACTGCGGCCCTGACTCGCGTTTCCGCCGAGGTGTTCGGTGGTGACTGGAGCGAGTTCGACGCCATCGACAATGCGCCGGAAGAGCGTGAGCGTGGTATCACCATCGCCACCTCTCACGTCGAGTACCAGTCCGAGGCGCGTCACTACGCGCACGTGGACTGCCCGGGGCACGCCGACTACGTCAAGAACATGATCACCGGTGCCGCCCAGATGGACGGCGCTATCCTGGTCGTGTCCGCCGCCGATGGCCCCATGCCGCAGACCCGCGAGCATATCCTGCTGTCTCGCCAGGTCGGCGTGCCGTACATCGTCGTGTTCCTGAACAAGGCCGACATGGTCGACGACGAGGAGCTGCTCGAGCTGGTCGAGATGGAAGTCCGTGAGCTCCTCGACGAGTACGACTTCCCGGGTGACGACACCCCGATCATCACCGGTTCCGCCCTGATGGCCCTGGAAGGCAAGGACGACAACGGCATGGGTACCACCGCCGTTGCCAACCTGATCAAGGCCCTGGACGACTACATCCCGGAGCCGGAGCGTGCCATCGATCAGCCGTTCCTGATGCCGATCGAGGACGTGTTCTCCATCTCCGGTCGTGGCACCGTGGTCACCGGCCGCGTCGAGCGTGGCGTGGTCAAGGCCGGCGAGGAAGTCGAGATCGTCGGTATCAAGGACACCGTCAAGACCGTCGTGACCGGCGTCGAGATGTTCCGCAAGCTGCTGGACGAGGGTCGTGCCGGTGAGAACGTCGGCGCCCTGCTGCGTGGCACCAAGCGTGACGACGTCGAGCGTGGCCAGGTCCTGGCCAAGCCGGGCACCATCACCCCGCACACCAAGTTCGAGGCCGAGGTGTACGTGCTGTCCAAGGACGAGGGTGGTCGTCACACCCCGTTCTTCAAGGGCTACCGTCCGCAGTTCTACTTCCGTACCACCGACATCACCGGTACCTGTGAGCTGCCGGAAGGCGTCGAGATGGTCATGCCGGGCGACAACGTCAAGATGGTTGTCACCCTGATCGCCCCGATCGCCATGGATGACGGCCTGCGCTTCGCCATCCGTGAAGGTGGCCGTACCGTCGGCGCCGGCGTCGTGGCCAAGATCATCGAGTAAGCGTCCCGCTGCTTGACCGATCGAAGGGGGCTCCGACAGGAGCCCCCTTTCTGCGCACCGGACGCGAGTGTTTGACTCTCGTCGCCGGCGTGCCTATAATGCGCATCCTTTGAATGCGTGGGTTGACGGCTCGCGCCGTCAGAATCCATTGGAGTTAGGGCAAATGCAGAACCAGAAGATTCGCATTCGGTTGAAGGCCTTCGACCATCGCCTGATCGACCAGTCCGCCGCGGAGATCGTAGAAACCGCCAAGCGTACCGGCGCCCAGGTCCGTGGTCCGATTCCTCTGCCGACCAATCGCGAGCGTTACACCGTGCTGATCTCTCCGCACGTCAACAAGGACGCGCGCGACCAGTACGAGATTCGTACCCACAAGCGGGTGCTCGATATCGTCGAGCCCACCGAAAAGACCGTTGATGCCCTGATGAAGCTCGACCTCGCCGCCGGCGTGGACGTGCAGATCAAGCTCGACTGACACCACACTAGACACTCGCGGCCCAGCGCCTGGTCTGTCCACCAAGAAGGCAGCGCCACGCAGCAGCCGCCACGCCGGGATGGCGTCATACAACGTGCTAGTGGAATGCTCTGGAAAGGGCAGCCATAGCGGGTGACAGCCCCGTACACTAAAGGAGACTGAGAATGACTATCGGTTTAGTCGGTAGGAAGGCCGGTATGACCCGTGTCTTCACCGAAGATGGCGCATCCGTGCCCGTGACCGTGATCGAGGTTGAGCCCAACCGCGTGACACGCGTGAAGTCCGTCGAGTCCGACGGCTACGCCGCGGTTCAGGTGACAACCGGCTCCCGCAAGGCCAAGCATCTGTCGAAAGCCCAGGCCGGGCAGTTCGCCAAGGCAGGTGTCGAGGCCGGTCGTTCGCTGATGGAGTTCCGCCTTGCAGAAGGTGACGAGGCTCCGGAAGTGGGCGGCGAACTCACCGTATCCCTCTTCGAAGCTGGTCAGATGATCGACGTGACCGGCACCTCCAAGGGCAAGGGTTTCCAGGGCGCCGTCAAGCGCTGGAACTTCCGCACCCAGGACAACAGCCACGGTAACTCCCTGTCGCATCGCGCGCCGGGTTCCATCGGCATGTGCCAGACACCGGGCCGCGTGTTCAAGGGCAAGAAGATGGCCGGCCAGATGGGCAATGTTCGCTGCACCGTGCAGAGCCTGGAAGTCGTCCGTGTCGACGCCGAACGCAACCTGCTGCTGATCAAGGGTGCCGTACCCGGTGCCACCGGCAGTGATGTCATCGTGCGCAGCGCCGTCAAAGCAGGCTGAAGGGGAACTTACCGATGAATCTGAATCTTGCAGGTGCAGGCGCCGGTACTGTCGAAGTATCCGATGCCACCTTTGGCAAAGAATTCAACGAGGCTCTCGTGCACCAGGTCGTCACCGCCTATCTGGCCGGTGGTCGCCAGGGCACTCGCGCCCAGAAGAACCGTTCCGACGTGCGCGGCGGCGGCAAGAAGCCGTGGCGCCAGAAGGGCACCGGTCGTGCCCGTGCCGGTACCATCCGCTCGCCGATCTGGCGCAGCGGCGGCGTGACCTTCGCGGCTCGTCCGCAGGACCATTCCCAGAAGGTCAACCGCAAGATGTACCGCGCGGCCATGCGCTCGATTCTCTCCGAGCTGGTCCGCCAGGAACGCCTGGTGGCCGTCGATGGCTTCGCCGTCGAGGCCCCGAAGACCAAGCAGCTGGTTGCCAAGCTCGAGGAGCTGGGCCTGGAGAAGGTGCTGATCGTCACCGAGGAAGTCGACGAGAATCTGTACCTCGCCGCCCGCAACATCCCGAACGTGGATGTGGTGGACGTCGCCGCCGCTGATCCGGTGAGCCTGGTCGCCTTCGACAAGGTGCTGGTCACCGTCTCCGCTCTGCGTAAATTCGAGGAGAAGCTGGCATGAACCAGGAGCGTGTATTCAAGGTTCTGCTCGGTCCGCACGTGACCGAGAAGGCCGCCATGGCCGCCGAGCGCAACCAGTACGTGTTCAAGGTGGCAAGCGACGCGACCAAGCCCGAGATCAAGGCTGCCGTCCAGGAGCTGTTCGGCAAGAAGGTCGACCGTGTTCAGGTGCTGAACATGAAGGGCAAGACCAAGCGCACCGCGCAGGGTCTGGGTCACCGCAAGGGTTATCGCAAGGCGTACGTGACACTGGCCGCCGGCGAAACCCTTGAAGACTTCTCTGGCGCCGAATAAGGGCAGGAGTACGGATCATGGCAATCGTCAAGACTAAACCCACATCCGCCGGTCGTCGCCACGTCGTCAAGATTGTTGGTGAGGAGCTGTACAAGGGCCGCGCCTACGCGCCGTTGCTCGAGAAGCAGTCCAAGTCCGGTGGCCGTAACAACTACGGTCGCATCACCACCCGCCACGTGGGCGGTGGTCACCGTCATCACTACCGGATCATCGACTTCAAGCGCACCAAGGATGGCATTCCGGCCACCGTCGAGCGCCTGGAGCATGACCCGAACCGCAGCGCACACATTGCCCTGCTCAAGTACCTCGACGGCGAGCGTCGCTACATCATCGCGCCCAAGGGCGTGAGCGCCGGCGACCGTCTCGAGTCCGGTGTCAACGCGCCCATCAAGAAGGGCAACGCGTTGCCGCTGCGCAATATCCCGCTGGGTTCCACCGTGCACTGCATCGAGCTCAAGCCCGGCAAGGGCGCCCAGCTTGCACGCAGTGCCGGCACCAGCGCCCAGCTGGTCGCCCGTGAAGGCAACTACGCCACCCTGCGTCTGCGCTCCGGCGAGATGCGCAAGGTGCTGGCCGAATGCCGCGCGACCCTGGGGGAAGTGAGCAACTCCGAGCACAGCCTGCGTCAGCTTGGCAAGGCCGGTGCGAAGCGCTGGAGAGGGGTGCGCCCGACCGTTCGCGGCGTGGCCATGAACCCGGTGGATCACCCGCACGGCGGCGGCGAAGGCCGCAGCAGCGGCGGGCGTCACCCGGTGTCTCCGTGGGGCATCCCCACCAAGGGCCACAAGACCCGCAAGAACAAGCGCACCGACAAGCTGATCATCCGTCGCCGCAAGGCCCGGAAATAAGATCCAACGCCAAGACATCAAGAGGTAACGGCTGTGCCACGTTCACTGAAGAAAGGTCCCTTTATTGACCTTCATCTGCTGAAGAAGGTTGAGACTGCAGTGGAGAAGAGCGACCGCAAACCGATCAAGACCTGGTCGCGTCGTTCGATGATCCTGCCCAACATGGTCGGGCTCACCATTGCAGTCCATAACGGTCGCCAACACGTCCCGGTGCACGTCTCCGAGGAAATGGTTGGCCACAAGCTGGGCGAATTCGCTGCTACCCGCCTCTACCGCGGTCATGTGGCGGACAAGAAAGCCAAACGGTAAGCCAGAGAGGATTGAGAGATGGAAGTCACAGCAAAGCTGCGTGGCGCTCGTTTATCCGCCCAGAAGGCCCGTTTGGTGGCTGACCAGGTGCGCGGTAAACCTGTCGCCGAGGCGCTCGACCTGCTGACCTTCTCCCCGAAGAAGGCCGCGAAGCTGGTCAAGAAGGTGCTGCAGTCCGCCATCGCGAATGCGGAAGAAAACGACGGCATGGATATCGACGAGCTGCGTGTCTCGACCATCTGCGTCGATGAGGGCATGACGCTCAAGCGCATCCGTCCGCGCGCCAAGGGCCGTGCGGATCGCATCCTGAAGCGCACTTGCCACATCACCGTCAAGGTAGCCGAGAAGTAGGAGTCGACCAGATGGGTCAGAAAGTCAATCCAACAGGCATTCGCCTGGGTATCGTCAAGGACCATACCTCGGTGTGGTATGCCGAGCGCGGCGCCTATGCCGACAAGCTGAACAGCGACCTCGAAGTGCGTCGCTTCCTGGAAGAGCGCCTGAAGAATGCGTCCGTGAGTCGCATCACCATCGAGCGCCCGGCCAACAACGCCCGCATCACCATTCACACTGCCCGTCCGGGCATCGTGATCGGCAAGAAGGGCGAAGACGTCGATCGTCTGCGTCGCGACGTCACCGCGATGATGGGCGTGCCTGTGCACGTCAACATCGAGGAAGTCCGCAAGCCGGAACTCGATGCCAAGCTCGTCGCGCAGAACATCGCCGGGCAGCTCGAGCGTCGCGTGATGTTCCGTCGCGCCATGAAGCGGTCCGTGCAGAACGCCATGCGCCTGGGCGCCGGCGGTATCAAGGTGATGCTTTCCGGTCGCCTCGGCGGCGCGGAAATCGCCCGTACCGAATGGTACCGGGAAGGTCGCGTCCCGCTGCATACCCTGCGCGCGGACATCGACTACGCCACCTACGAGGCCAAGACCACCTACGGCATCATCGGTGTCAAGGTCTGGGTCTTCAAGGGTGAAATCCTCGGGGGCATCGAGGAGGTCCGCGCCAAGGCGAAACAGCCGCAGGCCGCGCCCTCCAAGAAGAAAGGTTCCAGGTAAGGGGAGAGCGAGTCGATGTTACAACCTAAGCGTATGAAGTTCCGCAAGATGCAGAAGGGCCGCAACCGTGGCCTGGCGCATCGCGGAAGCAAGGTGAGCTTCGGCGAGTATGGCCTCAAGGCCACTGGCCGGGGCCGTGTCACCGCCCGTCAGATCGAGGCTGGTCGTCGTGCGATCACCCGTCACGTAAAGCGTGGCGGCAAGATCTGGATCCGTGTCTTCCCGGACAAGCCGATTTCCAAGAAGCCGCTGGAAGTCCGCATGGGTAAGGGGAAGGGCTCCGTCGAGTACTGGGTCGCGCAGATCCAGCCGGGTCGGGTCCTGTACGAGATCGAAGGCGTTTCCGAGGAGCTGGCTCGCGAGGCATTCGCCCTGGCTGCCCAGAAGTTCCCGGTCTCCACCACCTTTGTGAAACGGACGGTGATGTGATGAAAGCCCAGGAAATTCGTGAGAAGTCAGCCGAGCAGCTCCAGGAGCAGCTCTTCGAACTCCTCCGCGAGCAGTTCAACCTGCGCATGCAGAAGGCCACCGGTCAGCTGAGCCAGACTCATCTGCTCAAGCAGGTTCGTCGGGACATTGCCCGCGTGAAGACTGTGCTCAACGAGAAGGCAGGTGACTGAGATGGCCGAAGAGAAGAAAGCCCGTACGCTCACCGGGAAGGTGGTGAGCGACAAGATGGACAAGTCCATCGTTGTGATGATCGAGCGTCGTGAGCGCCACCCGATCTACGGCAAATACGTCAAGCGCTCCACCAAGCTGCACGCCCACGACGAGTCGAACCAGGCCAAGGCCGGCGACACGGTGTCCATCCAGGAATGCCGTCCGCTGTCGAAGAACAAGGCCTGGACCCTGATCGAAGTCGTCGAACAGGCCAAGGGTTGATCGGCTCAGGCCGGTCAAGCCAGTGCAGTCAGATTAGGTTTGGAGAAAACCGATGATTCAGACTCAGACAATGCTGGATGTCGCCGACAACAGCGGAGCGCGCCGGGTGCAGTGCATCAAGGTGCTGGGCGGTTCTCACCGTCGCTACGCTCGCATCGGTGACATCATCAAGGTCACGGTGAAGGAAGCCATTCCGCGTGGCAAGGTCAAGAAGGGCCAGGTCCTCAAGGCGGTGGTGGTTCGCACCCGTAGTGGCGTCCGTCGTAACGACGGGTCGCTGATCCGCTTCGATGGAAATGCGGCTGTGCTGTTGAACAACACCAACGATCAGCCGATCGGTACCCGTATCTTCGGGCCGGTGACGCGTGAGCTTCGCAACGAGAAGTTCATGAAGATCATTTCCTTGGCGCCTGAAGTGCTGTAAGGAGCGAGGCGGATATGCAAAAGATCAAACGTGACGATGAAGTGATCGTCATCGCCGGCAAGGACAAGGGCAAGCGCGGCACCGTCAAGCGGGTTCTCGAAAACCGCTTCGTGGTGTCCGGTGTGAACATGATCAAGCGTCACACCAAGCCCAACCCGATGGCGGGCAACCAGGGCGGTATCGTCGAGCGCGAGGCACCGATTCACGCGTCCAACGTGGCCATCTTCAACCAGGAGACCGGCAAGGCGGATCGCGTCGGCTTCCAGGTTCAGGAAGACGGTACCAAGGTACGTATCTACAAGTCGACGCAGTCGCAGATCGACGCCTAACGCGAGTCGGATAGCAAAATGGCGAACTTGAAAGAACGTTATCAGAACGAGGTGGTGGCTCAACTCCAAGAGCAGTTCAGCTACGCCAACGTGATGCAGGTACCGCGGGTCACCAAGGTGACCCTGAACATGGGTATCGGCGAAGCGACCAGCGACAAGAAGCTGATCGACAACGCCATCGGCGACCTGGAGAAGCTCTCCGGTCAGAAGCCGCTGGTGACCAAGGCACGCAAGTCCATCGCGGGCTTCAAGGTGCGTGAAGGCTGGCCGATCGGGATCAAGGTGACCCTGCGCTCCGAGCGCATGTGGGACTTCCTCGATCGCCTGGTGAATATCGCGATCCCCCGCGTTCGTGACTTCCGTGGTCTCAACCCGAAGTCCTTCGACGGTCGTGGCAACTACTCCATGGGGGTGCGTGAGCAGATCATCTTCCCGGAGATCGAGTATGATAAGATCGACCGGATCCGTGGTCTGGATGTCACCATCACCACCACCGCCAAAACCGATGAAGAAGGTCGCGCGCTACTCGGCGCGTTGAACTTCCCGTTCAAGAAATAAGGGTGGGATCATGGCAAAGAAAAGCATGGTAGAACGCGAGCTCAAGCGCACCAAGCTGGTGGCGAAGTATGCCGCCAAGCGCGCCGAGCTCAAGGCGGTCATCCAGGACGTCAACGCTTCTGACGAAGAGCGCTTCGACGCGCAGCTCAAGCTGCAGCAGTTGCCGCGCGACTCCAGCCCGGTGCGTCAGCGCAACCGCTGCCGCATCACTGGACGCCCGCACGGCTACTACAACAAGTTCGGCCTCGGCCGCAACAAGCTGCGTGAAGCCGCCATGCGTGGCGACGTGCCCGGGCTCAAGAAGTCCAGCTGGTAACGCCACGTAGAATCATCAGGAGCGCAACGTAAATGAGCATGCAAGACACTCTGGCGGATATGTTCACCCGTATCCGCAATGCGCAGATGGCCACCAAGGAGACGGTTTCCATGCCGTCCTCCAAGCTCAAGGTCGAGGTGGCCCGCGTGCTGAAGGAAGAGGGCTATATCAGCGACTTCGCCGTCAGCGAGACCGCCAAGCCCGAGTTGACCGTGACCCTCAAGTACTTCGAGGGCAAGCCGGTCATCGAGCACCTGCAGCGGGTTTCCAAGCCGTCCCTGCGCCAGTACAAGGGCAAGGACGCGCTGCCGAAGGTCGCCGAAGGTCTGGGCGTTGCCATCGTCACCACCTCCAATGGGGTGATGACCGATCGCGCGGCGCGTCAGGCGGGTGTCGGTGGTGAAGTCATCTGCACCGTATTCTAGGAGTTTGGAATGTCCCGCGTAGCCAAATATCCGGTCAAATTGCCCGCAGGCGTCGAGGTCAAGCTCGACGGTGACCAGCTGTCCGTCAAGGGCAGCCAGGGCACGCTGTCCCAGACCGTTCACCCCGATGTGGTGATCGGTCAGGAAGAGGGACAGCTGACCTTCCAGCCGAGCGAGTCCGCGAAGAGCTGGGCAATGGTCGGTACCACCCGTGCCCTGGTCCAGAACCTGGTCACCGGTGTCAGCGAGGGCTTCACCAAGAGCCTCGAAATCATCGGCGTCGGTTATCGTGCCCAGGCCAAGGGCCAGACGCTCAATCTTACACTGGGCTTCTCGCACCCGGTCGATTACACGCTGCCTGAAGGTGTCACGGCGGAAACGCCCAAGAACACCATCATCGTGCTGAAAAGCGCGGACAAGCAGAAGCTCGGCCAGTGTGCTGCGGAAATCCGCGCCTTCCGTCCGCCCGAGCCCTACAAGGGCAAGGGTGTCCGGTACGTCGACGAGCAGGTGCGTCGCAAAGAAGCCAAGAAGAAGTAAGGCAGGGTTATGAACGCGAAGAAAGAATCTCGTCTCCGTCGTGCCCGCCGTGCTCGCGCCAAGATCCGCGAGCTGGGCGTGTATCGCCTGTGCGTCAACCGTACCCCCCGCCACATCTACGCGCAGATCATCTCGCCGGATGGTGGCAAGGTCCTCGCCAGCGCTTCCACGCTGGACAAGGCCCTGCGCGAGGGTGCGACCGGCAATGCCGACGCCGCCGCCAAGGTGGGCGCACTGATTGCCGAACGTGCCAAGCAGGCTGGCATCACCCAGGTGGCCTTCGATCGTGCCGGCTTCAAGTACCACGGTCGTGTGAAGGCCCTGGCCGACGCCGCTCGTGAAGGCGGCCTGGAATTCTAAAGGGTTTTACGATGGCGAAGAACGAACAGCAAAGCGGCGATCTGCAGGAAAAACTCGTGCAGATCAACCGTGTCGCCAAGGTGGTCAAGGGTGGCCGAATCTTCGGTTTCACCGCCCTGACCGTCGTGGGTGACGGTAACGGTCGTGTGGGTTTCGGTCGTGGCAAGGCACGTGAAGTGCCGGTCGCGATCCAGAAGGCCATGGACCAGGCGCGTCGCAACATGGTCAAGGTGAACCTCACCGGTGGCACCCTGCAGTACCCCGTCAAGGCCCGTCACGGCGCCTCCAAGGTGTACATGCAGCCCGCCTCCGAGGGTACCGGGATCATCGCCGGCGGCGCCATGCGCTCCGTGCTCGAACTGGCCGGCGTGCACAACGTCCTGGCCAAGTGCTACGGCTCCACCAACCCGGTGAACGTGGTGCGGGCGACCGTCAACGGTCTGGCCTCCCTGCAGTCGCCGGAAGACGTGGCCGCCAAGCGCGGTCTGCCTGTCGAAGCGATCACGGGGTAAGCACCATGTCAGCAACGATCAAGGTTACCCAGACCCGCAGCACCATCGGCGTACTGGCCAAGCACAAGGCCACCATGAAGGGCCTCGGCCTGCGTCGCATCGGTCACACGGTTGAACTGGAAGACACCCCTGCCGTCCGCGGCATGATCCACAAGGTCAATTACCTTGTGCGTGTTGAGGGAGAGTAATCCATGAAACTCAATAGCCTGAGCCCGGCACCGGGTTCCAAGCACGCCGAGAAGCGCGTCGGCCGTGGCATCGGCTCCGGTCTGGGCAAGACCGGCGGCCGTGGCCACAAGGGCCTGAAATCGCGCAGCGGCGGCAGCGTGAAGCCCGGTTTCGAGGGCGGTCAGATGCCGCTGCAGCGGCGCCTGCCCAAGTTCGGCTTCACTTCCGCGAAGTCGCTGGTTTCCGAGGAAGTCCGCCTGGCCGAGCTGGCCCGGGTCGCGGGTGACGAAGTCACCCTGGACACCCTCAAGGAAGCCAACGTGCTGAAGGACGCCACCAAGCATGCCAAGGTGATCCTGTCCGGCGAACTGAACAAGGCGGTCACGGTCCGCGGCATCAAGGTCACCAAGGGTGCCCGTGCCGCGATCGAAGCCGCCGGCGGCAAGGTAGAGGACTAAATGGCCAAGTCAGGAAACATGCCGGCGATGGGCAGCGGTCTGGGTGAACTCTGGGCGCGTCTGCGCTTCGTGCTCCTCGCCATCGTGGTTTACCGTATCGGTGCCCACATCCCCGTGCCCGGTATCAATCCTGACCAGCTTGCTGCCTTGTTCAGGGAGCAGCAGGGCACCATCCTGGGCATGTTCAACATGTTCTCGGGTGGCGCCCTGGAGCGCATGAGCATCATGGCGCTGGGCATCATGCCCTACATCTCGGCGTCGATCATCATGCAGCTGATGACCGCGGTCTCGCCGCAGCTCGAGCAGCTGAAGAAGGAAGGTGAGGCCGGTCGCCGCAAGATCAGCCAGTACACGCGCTACGGCACCGTGCTGCTGGCCCTGGTCCAAGCCACCGGCATGTCGGTGGGCCTGGCCAGCCAGGGGATCGCCTACACGGCCGACTTCAGCTTCTACTTCACCGCCATCGTGACGTTCGTCACCGGGGCGGTGTTCCTGATGTGGCTGGGCGAGCAGATCACCGAGAAGGGCATCGGCAACGGCATCTCGCTGCTGATCTTCGCGGGTATCGTCGCCGGTCTGCCGGGCGCCGTGGGGCAGGCCTTCGAGCTGGCCCGCAACGAGGGTGCCTGGAACGTCCTGCCGCTGCTGGCCCTCACCGTGCTTGGCGTGGCTACCGTGGCCTTCGTGGTGTTCATCGAGCGCGGCCAGCGCCGCATCACGGTGAACTACCCGCGTCGCCAGGTGGGCAACAAGATGTATGCCGGCCAGAGCAGCTACCTGCCGCTCAAGGTCAACATGGCGGGCGTGATCCCGGCGATCTTCGCCTCCAGCATCCTGCTGTTCCCGGCCTCGCTGGGGCAGTGGGTGGGTGCCGGCGATGGCATGGAGTGGCTGCAGCGTGCGTCCCAGGCCCTGGGCCCGGGTCAGCCGCTCTACATCTTGCTTTTCGGCGCGGCGGTGGTATTCTTCTGCTTCTTTTACACAGCGCTGGTCTTCAACCCCAAGGATGTCGCTGACAACCTCAAGAAGTCAGGGGCCTTCCTGCCGGGCATCCGCCCTGGCGAGCAGACCGCTCGCTACATCGACAAGGTCATGACCCGTCTGACCCTGTTCGGTGCCCTCTACATCACTGCGGTTTCCCTGATGCCCCAGTTCCTGATCGTGGCCTGGAACGTGCCGTTCTTCTTCGGCGGTACCTCGCTGCTGATCGTGGTAGTGGTCATCATGGACTTCATGGCCCAGGTGCAGTCGCACCTCATGTCGCACCAGTACGAGTCGGTGATGAAGAAGTCCAACCTGAAAGGCTACGGTAGCGGCGGCATCATGCGCTGAGAGGCGTCGCTGGCGACTTGGTGCGCCGCGAGCCGGGTTTCGGCTCGCGGCGCGAGCCAACTTTGGAGATGGAACGATGAAAGTCCGAGCTTCCGTGAAGAAAATGTGCCGCAACTGCAAGATCATTCGTCGCAATGGCGCCGTGCGCGTCATCTGCATCGAACCGCGGCACAAGCAGCGCCAGGGTTGATCCCGACGCTGCACTGAACCGGGTGCCGGCATGCCCCTTGTCCTCGAGCGAGGAAAGGGGTATGCTGTTGCGCCTTTTGTAGATGATTAATCGAGCAAGCCGCTCAAATTTCGGAGTAAGCTGATGGCCCGTATTGCAGGCGTCAATATCCCGGACAACAAGCATGCGGCGATCTCGCTGACCTATATCTTCGGGATTGGCCGTACGCGCGCTCAGGACATCTGTGCCGCGACCGGCATCGCGCCGACCACCAAGATCCAGGAGCTGTCCAGTGAAGATCTGGATACCCTGCGGTCCGAGGTCGGCAAGTACACCGTGGAAGGTGACCTGCGTCGTGATGTCACGCTTAACATCAAGCGTCTCATGGACCTGGGTTGCTATCGTGGTCTGCGTCATCGTCGTGGTCTTCCGCTGCGTGGTCAGCGTACCAAGACCAATGCGCGTACCCGCAAGGGCCCGCGCAAGCCGATCCGCAAATAACACGCACGTTCTGGCGTAAAGACAGGAATAGACATCAACATGGCTAACCCGCGTAGCAACCGTAAAAAGGTTAAAAAGCAGGTAGTGGATGCCATCGCGCATATCCACGCCTCTTTTAACAACACGATCATTACGATCACAGACCGCCAGGGCAACGCCCTTTCCTGGGCGACTGCCGGTGGTTCGGGTTTTCGTGGTTCTCGCAAGAGCACCCCGTTCGCTGCTCAAGTGGCAAGCGAACGTGCAGCGACCGCTGCAGCCGAGTATGGTGTGAAAAACGTCGACGTGCTGGTCAAGGGCCCCGGTCCTGGCCGTGAATCCGCCGTGCGCGCGCTCAATGCCGCCGGCTTCCGCGTGCAGAGCATCACCGACGCGACGCCCATTCCCCACAATGGCTGCCGTCCGCCGAAGAAACGCCGCGTTTAAGGAGACAGATTCATGGCTCGTTACATTGGACCGAAGTGCAAACTGTCTCGTCGTGAGGGGACCGACCTCTTCCTCAAGAGCGGTGTCACTCCCTTCGAGAAGAAGTGCAAATCCGAGCAGATCCCGGGTGTGCACGGCCAGCGCCGTCAGCGTCTTTCCGACTACGGCTTGCAGCTTCGCGAGAAGCAGAAAGTACGTCGTATGTACGGCGTACTCGAGAAGCAGTTCCGCAACTACTACAAGGAAGCGGCCCGCCTGAAGGGCGCGACCGGTGAGCTGTTGCTGCAGCTTCTCGAATCCCGACTGGACAACGTCGTCTACCGCATGGGCTTCGGCTCCACTCGTTCCGAGGCGCGTCAGCTGGTCAGCCACAAGGCGATCGCCGTCAACGGCAAGACCGTCAACGTGGCGTCCTACCAGGTCAAGCCCGGTGACGTGGTCTCCGTGCGCGAGAAGGCGAAGAACCAGGCGCGCATCCAGACTTCCCTGGCCATCGCCGCCAACCGCGGCGACGTGGTCTGGGTCGAGACCGATGCCAAGAAGATGGAAGGCACTTTCAAGGCCCTGCCCGAACGCGGCGACCTGTCTGCCGACATCAACGAAAACCTGATCGTCGAGCTGTACTCCAAGTAAGCGGCGCCCGCGTCGTGCCGCTCCCCGCCCGCGGGGAGCGGCCGGAGAGTACCGACAATCCGTTTGGCAGCCTGAAAGGTGTTCATATGCAGCGTTCAGTGACAGAGTTTCTCCGTCCTCGCGACATCAAGGTCGAAGAGATCAGCGCACACCACGCGAAGATCGTGCTCGAACCCTTCGAGCGGGGCTTCGGCCACACGCTGGGGAATGCCCTGCGTCGCATCCTGCTCTCGTCCATGCCCGGCTGTGCCGTGGTGGAGGCCGAGATCGCCGGTGTCGAACACGAGTACAGCGCGATCGAGGGCGTCCAGGAAGATGTCATCGAAATCCTCCTGAACCTCAAGGACGTGGCGCTCCGGATGCACAGCCGCGACGAGGCAGTGCTCTCGCTGAACAAGCAGGGGCCGGCCGTCGTGACTGCAGGGGACATCGCTCTCGACCATGATGTCGAGATCGTCAACCCCGAGCATGTCATTGCCCACGTCAACGAGGGGTCCGAGCTGAAGATGCAGCTCAAGGTCGCTCGCGGCCGCGGCTACGAGCCGGCGGACGTGCGTGGCGATGCCGACGACGAGTCGCGCGCCATCGGTCGCCTGCAGCTGGATGCTACCTTCAGCCCCGTGCGCCGGGTTTCCTACAGCGTCGAGGCCGCGCGTGTCGAACAGCGCACCGACCTCGACAAGCTGATCATCAACCTGGAAACCGACGGCACCCTGGATCCGGAAGAGGCGATCCGTCGCAGCGCGACCATCCTGCAGGAGCAGCTGGCCGCCTTCGTCGACCTGGAAGCCGACAAGGAACAGGAAGTGGTGGAGGAAGAGGATCACATCGATCCGATCCTGCTGCGCCCCGTAGACGATCTCGAGTTGACCGTTCGCAGCGCCAACTGCCTGAAGGCCGAGAACATCTACTACATCGGGGATCTGATCCAGCGCACCGAGGTGGAGCTGCTGAAGACCCCCAATCTCGGCAAGAAGTCCCTGAATGAGATCAAGGACGTGTTGGCCGCCCGCGGGCTTTCCCTGGGCATGCGGCTGGAGAACTGGCCGCCGGCAAGCCTGAAGGACGACAAGGCCTCCGCGTGAGCCTCGACTCGAGTCCCAGTTTGGTAAGGAATCACAACCATGCGTCATCGTAAGAGTGGTCGTCACCTGAATCGCACCAGCTCGCACCGCCAGGCCATGTTCAAGAACATGTCCGTCTCGCTGGTCGAGCACGAAGTGATCAAGACAACCCTGCCCAAGGCCAAGGAGCTGCGTCGCGTCATCGAGCCGCTGATCACCCTGGCCAAGCAGGACAGCGTCGCCAATCGTCGTCTGGCCTTCAGCCGCACCCGCTCGAAGGAAGCGGTCGGCAAGCTCTTCAACGAGCTGGGGCCGCGTTACGCCGAGCGTCCGGGCGGTTACGTCCGTATCCTCAAGTGCGGCTACCGCACCGGCGACAACGCGCCCATGGCCTTCGTCGAGCTGGTCGACCGTCCGGTCGTCGAGGAAGCCGCTGCCGAGGAGTGATCCTCGACCGGCCTTCCGCCAGTGGCACGCCAAACCGGCTCCTCAAGGGGAGCCGGTTTTTTTTATTCCAGTGACAAGCTGCAAGGGGGCAAGTCACAAGGAAACCCCTTGTAGCCCGCCGCGAGGCGCATCCTGTCTTGCTCCTTGCTCCTTGCTCCTTGCTGCTTGCTCCTTGCCGTTATGCGGTGGTCTCCGGCTCCGCCTTGCTGGCCTTGGCGCGCTCCAGCAGCGGCTTCAGGAAGCGACCGGTGTGCGACCCCTCCATGCGTGCCACCTGCTCGGGGGTGCCCTCGGCGATGATGCGCCCGCCCCCGGAGCCGCCCTCCGGGCCCAGGTCGATCAGCCAGTCGGCGGTCTTTATCACGTCCAGGTTGTGCTCGATCACCACGATGGTGTTGCCGTGGTCGCGCAGGCGGTGCAGCACGGTGAGCAGCTGGCGGATGTCCTCGAAGTGCAGGCCGGTGGTCGGCTCATCGAGGATGTAGAGGGTCTTGCCGGTATCGCGCTTGGCCAGCTCCCGAGCCAGCTTGACCCGCTGGGCCTCGCCGCCGGAGAGCGTGGTCGCGCTCTGCCCCAGGCGGATGTAGGAGAGCCCCACGTCGAGCAGTGTCTGCAGCCGCCGGGCGATGGCCGGCACCGGCGAGAAGAAGGCCAGGGCCTCCTCCACGGTCATCTCCAGGACCTCGTGGATGCTCTTGCCCTTGTAGGCGATCTCCAGGGTCTCGCGGTTGTAGCGCTTGCCCTTGCAGACGTCGCAGGGCACGTAGATGTCCGGCAGGAAGTGCATCTCCACCTTGATCATGCCCTCGCCCTGGCAGGCCTCGCAGCGCCCGCCCTTGACGTTGAAGGAGAAGCGGCCCGGCTTGTAGCCCCGCGAGCGGGCCTCCTGGGTACCGGCGAACAGCTCGCGAATCGGCGTGAAGATGCCGGTGTAGGTCGCCGGGTTGGAGCGCGGGGTGCGGCCGATGGGGCTCTGGTCGATGTCGATCACCTTGTCGAGGTGATCGAGGCCCTCGATGCGGTCATGCACCTCCGGCGTCAGGCTGGTGGCGCGGTTGAGCTCCCGGGCGGCGATGGGCATCAGGGTGGCGTTGATCAGCGTCGACTTGCCGGAGCCGGAGACGCCGGTGATGCACACGAAAAGCCCCAGCGGCAGCTCAAGGGTGACGTCCTGGAGGTTGTTGCCCCGGGCGCCGGTCAGACGCACCACCTTCTCCGGGTTGCCGGGAATGCGCCAGGGCGGGACCTCAATGCGCCGGGTGCCGGCGAGGTACTGGCCGGTGAGCGACTCCGGCGCGGCGATGATCTCTTGCGGGGTGCCCTGGGCGACGATACGCCCGCCATGGACGCCGGCGCCCGGACCGATGTCGAGCACGTGGTCGGCGGCGCGGATGGCGTCCTCGTCGTGCTCGACCACGATCACGGTGTTGCCCAGGTCACGCAGGCGCTCCAGGGTCTGCAGCAGGCGATCGTTGTCGCGCTGGTGCAGGCCGATGGAGGGCTCGTCGAGGATGTACATCACGCCCACCAGGCCGGCGCCGATCTGGCTGGCCAGGCGGATGCGCTGGGCCTCGCCGCCGGAGAGTGTCTCGGCGCTGCGCTCCAGGTTCAGGTAGTCGAGCCCCACGTTGACCAGGAACTCCAGGCGGGCGTGGATCTCGTTGACGATCTTGACGGCGATCTCGCCCTTGCGTCCCGGCAGGCTCAGTTCCCCGAAGTAGCTCAGGGCCTCGCCGATGGGCAGGTGGACCAGCTGCGGCAGGGTGCGGTCGTCGATGTAGACGTGCCGCGCCTCCCGGCGCAGCCGCGAGCCGTGGCAGGTGGGGCAGGGCTGCACGGCGATGTGGCGCGCCAGGTCCTCGCGCACCATGCTGGACTCGGTCTCGCGATAACGGCGCTGCATGTTGGGCAGCACGCCCTCGAAGGGGTGCTCGCGGGTGACCTTGCGGCCGCGGTCGTTGACGTAGCTGAAGGCGATGTCGTCGCTGCCGCTGCCGTGGAGGATGATCTCGCGCTCGTGGCGGGCGAGGTCCTGCCAGGGGGTCTCCAGGGTGAAACGGTAGTGGTCGGCCACCGCCTGCAGCTGGTTGAAGTAGTAGACGCTGCGCCGGTCCCAGCCCTTGATCACCCCCTCGGCCAGCGACAGCTCGGGATGGCTGATCAGCTTGTCAGGGTCGAAGAACTGCTGCACGCCCAGGCCGTCGCAGGTCGGGCAGGCGCCGGCCGGGTTGTTGAAGGAGAACATGCGCGGCTCGAGCTCGGCGATCGAGTAGCCGCACACCGGACAGGCGAAGCGCGCCGAGAAGGCGATCTCCTCGTGCTCGCCATCCATGAAGTGGACCGTCGCCACGCCGTCGGCCAGGTTGAGGGCCGTCTCGAAGGACTCGGCCAAGCGCTGCTGCAGGCCGTCCCGCACCTTGAGGCGGTCGACCACCACGCTGATGTCGTGCTTCCTGTTCTTGTCGAGCGGGGCGATGTCGTCGAGCTCCAGCACCTGGCCGTCGACCATGGCGCGCACGAAGCCCTGGGCGCGCAACTCGGCGAGCAGCTGCAGGTGCTCGCCCTTGCGGCCCTTGACCACCGGGGCCAGCAGCATCAGCTTGCTGCCCTCGGGCAGGGTCAGCACCTGGTCGACCATTTGCGAGACGGTCTGGGCCTCGAGGTCCTCGCCATGCTCCGGGCAGCGTGGGGTGCCGGCGCGGGCGAACAGCAGGCGCAGGTAGTCGTAGATCTCGGTGATGGTGCCCACGGTGGAGCGCGGGTTGTGGGAGGTGGACTTCTGCTCGATGGAGATCGCCGGGGAGAGCCCCTCGATATGGTCGACGTCGGGCTTCTCCATCATCGACAGGAACTGGCGCGCATAGGTGGAGAGCGATTCCACGTAGCGGCGCTGGCCTTCGGCGTAGAGGGTGTCGAAGGCGAGCGACGACTTGCCCGAGCCGGAGAGCCCGGTGACCACGATCAGCTTGTCGCGGGGCAGATCGACGTCGATGTTCTTCAGGTTGTGGGTGCGGGCACCCCTGACCAGAATTGTGTCCATTCCCACCTCGCCGGACGCGGCAAAAGCTCGATTATACGGGGCGGGCCGCATCGGCGGCAAAGCGCGCGCCGCCATCGGCTTTCCCTGCGCCCCGGCGAGCCGCTAGAATATGCGGTCCACCTCCGGGCCCGAGGGTCCGTCCACGGAAGTTCGAACCGCCATGCGAAAGGTCTCAGGACTGCTGTTAGCCACCGAGCGTCGCGCCATCACCGGGCTCGCGGGGCTCTATGCCACGCGCATGCTGGGCCTGTTCATGGTGCTGCCGGTGCTGGCCCTGTATGCCGATGAGCTGAGGGGGGCGACGCCGCTGCTGGTCGGCCTGGCGCTGGGCATCTACGGCCTCACCCAGGCGCTGCTGCAGATCCCCTTCGGCCTGCTCTCCGACCGTCTGGGGCGCAAGCCGGTGATCGCTGCCGGTCTGGTGCTGTTCCTGATCGGCAGCGTGGTGGCTGCCGGTGCCGACTCCATCGGCGGGGTGATCCTGGGGCGCTGCCTGCAGGGCAGCGGCGCCGTGGCCGCGGCGATCATGGCGCTGCTCGCCGACCAGACCCGGGAACAGGTGCGCACCGCGGCCATGGCCACCATCGGGCTCTCCATCGGCGTGGCCTTCGCCGTGGCCATGGTGCTCGGTCCCTGGCTCGCCGCGGGCTTCGGCCTGGCCGGGGTCTTCTGGTTCACCGCGGTCCTGGCGGCCCTGGGCCTGGCGGTGCTGTGGAAGCTGGTGCCGCCGGCGCCGCGTCGGGTGCGCCACCGCGACGTGGGCATGGACCGCGGCCAGCTGCGAGGCATCCTCGGGCGCGGCGACCTGGGGCGCCTGGACATCTCGATCTTCGCCCTGCACCTGGTGCTGATGGCGATCTTCGTCGCGGTGCCCTTCCGGCTGCTCGAGGCGGGCATCGCCGTCGAGCGCCATGGCCTCACCTACCTGGGCATCATGCTGCTGGCCTTCGTGGCCATGGTGCCGCTGGTGATCATCGCCGAGAAGCGGCGGCGCATGAAGGCCATGTGCCTGTCGGCGATCACCGCCATCACCCTGAGCCTGTTCGGGCTGGCCGGCCTGGGGGAAGGGTTCCCGGCGCTGTTCGGCTGGCTGCTGCTCTTCTTCATCGCCTTCAACCTGCTCGAGGCCACCCTGCCGTCGATGCTCAGCAAGCTGGCCCCGGCGGGGGCCAAGGGCACCGCCATGGGCATCTATTCCACCAGCCAGTTCCTGGGGGCCTTCTTGGGCGGGGTGCTGGGCGGTGCCCTGGTCCAGCAGTGGGGGCTTTCCGCGGTCTTCATCGGCTGCGGCCTGTTGGGCCTGGCATGGCTGGCGGTGATGGCCGGCATGACGCCCCCTCGCCACCTGACCAGCGAGGTGGTGGCGCTGGACGACAATGAGCAGGAAGATGCCCTGGACACCCTGATGGCGCGTTTCGCCGAAGTGGCCGGGGTGGAGGACGTGCTGGTCGTCCCCGAGGAGCGGCTGGCCTATCTCAAGGTGGATCGCCAGCGTCTCGACGAGCAGGCCCTGGCACGCCTCACCGGTTCCGGGAATCACCACAGCGGCGCCTGAGCCGCGTATGATCCTTACAACGTATTCATGACAGCAAGGAGTCCCTCATGGCCCGTGGCATCAACAAGGTCATCCTCATCGGCAACCTGGGCCAGGATCCCGAGGTGCGCTTCACGCCCTCCGGTACCGCCGTTGCCAACCTCAACCTGGCCACCACCGATACCTGGATGGACAAGCAGAGCGGCCAGCGCCAGGAGCGCACCGAATGGCACCGTGTCGTGCTGTTCAACAAGACCGCCGAAATCGCCCAGCAGTACCTCAAGAAAGGCAGCAAGGTCTATATCGAGGGCCGCCTGCAGACCCGCAAGTGGCAGGACCAGAACGGCCAGGACAAGTACAGCACCGAGATCGTCGCCAACGACATGCAGATGCTGGACTCCCGCGGCGGCGACTTCGGCGGTCAGCAGGGCGGCCAGTACGGCGGACAGCCCCAGCAGGGCGGCAACTTCGGCGGTCAGCCCCAGCAGGGCGGCTACGGCAACCCCCCGCAGCAGGGCGGCAACGTCGGTGGCGGTCAGCCCCAGCGTCCGGCCCCGCAGCCGGCTCCCCCGCAGCAGGGTGGCGGTCAGCAGCAGGGCGGCAACTACGGTGCCCCGGACCCGGGCAGCTTCGACGATTTCGATGACGAGATCCCGTTCTAGCCGGAATAAGAAGTGTTGTGTAAAGATGCTGGTGAGATATTGAAGTGAAAACTCTTTAAAATCAAAAGACTAAGTTGAAATCCCGAAGCCCCGCTCCTTGTAAAAGGTGTGGGGCTTTTTCTTGACATAATTTCAGCAATAATAATACTGCCAATGTCAGATTTGACAAGATGAGAGAATGCCCATATCATGTACGTAAAGATAAGGGGTTTATCATGAAATACGAAATCATCTCTCATCCAAACGGACATCAGCTTCCAATCGTACTGGACGATGAGGGAATGCCTGAGCCGCTTTATAACGAATATCTACTAAGCAGAGATAGGCAAAAAGCAAACACTCTTAAAAGAAATGCAAGCGAACTAGTTGTTATAGCTCGCTGGGTAGAGAATCAAAAGATTGATTTGGTCGAAAAGTTTGTAAAAGGGACTCTCAAAGAGGCTGAGCTGAGAGGTAGCTTGATCCCTTGGCTAAAAAGAAATCATAGAAAAGGGGTTAAGGTACATAATATATATGTGGCCCCTGAAGTATTCAATCAACGGCTGATAGCTTTGCGTGCCTTTCTGGGCTGGGTTTACGATGAGAAAGTTGTCGGGATGAGTTACTCCTCTGAAGCATTTGTCGCTTTGACTCATTCAATGGAGAGAGTTTCAAGAATTATCGATGATTCGTATATAAAAAAGCCACCATTAAAATCGGTAAAAAATCTTGGGCTGACTTTGGATCAAGCTAATGATCTATTAGATTGTGTTGATCCGAACAACCCCCTAGCATACGGAAGAGATCCGGCTATCAAGCATAGGAATTATGTTATTGTTCTATTGCTTTTGTCGACTGGCATGCGTCCGGGAGAACTCCTAAGCCTTAGGGTAGAAGATGTTAAGACGGGAGCAATTCCTGCAATACATATGCAGATTCGTGAACCGGACCCAAATGATCCACGAAAAGATAAGCCATCTGTAAAGAGGAACGCAAGAATAATCCCTATCATGGATCGTAACTTAGCTTACCAGCTAGACAAATACATTGTTGATACTCGCGATGATCTTGAAGAAAAAAGCAAGCTTGCTGGTGACTATTTGATCTTGAGTAGCAATGGGGAGCCGTTAACCCTGAAGAGTTTGGGGAACTTTTTCAGAATAATCAGAGATAAAAATAAAGACAAGTTGCCCTCGCACTTGAGTCCTAAGGCGATGAGGCATACTTTTTCTACATATATTCTCAAAGAGCTGAGGAGTTCTGGTTTAGACGAAGATGAAGCTAGGCTTAGTCTTGCTATTCTGAGGGGAGATTCAAATTTAGATTCGCAAGATGACTATACCAAACAGTTCTACGAAGACAGCACAAGGAACTCTATGCTTTCTTACCAAAAAAGGATTATGCGAGAAGAGGTGTCCTGGTGATCATCGTCAAGCAGCAAAGGGACCTTGCCAAGCTGATTAAAGACTATGGCTGGCCGGACATTCCTGATTGTTTCTCAACCCGTGACAGGAAAACAGTTCAATCTGGCACAGACACTTGGGTGTTGCCGGATCCGGGTATTAGAACCCCCAGGATAGACTTTTCAATAATAACAGACCATTCAATTAAATGGGCGGTAAAGTCATATATAAAAATGGTCATGGAGACGCAGTCATCCAGAAGTGCAAATAATGATTATGCTGACTTGAGAAGATTAGTAATATGCAAGCTGGATGAACATTATGACGACCTTGAAGGCAGACTAATTGAAGTGTATGAAGACCTGCTCTCAGAGTCTCGTGAAGCGCAAAAAACATGGCAGTGTTATAGGGTTTTTAAGTGGTACCTATGGTGCGCTGATAATTATCCAGAGTTGGGCTTTAGCGAAGATTATGCGAACCGTTTAGACGCAGTTGAACTAGGTGGCAACCCTAAAGGTTATGCAGTAAAGTCAGAGGACCCGGCTAAAGGTCCTTTAGCTCCTATTGAGTTTAAGCTGTTAATTTCAGCATTGAAAAATGATGATGACCAGACTTTTTCTGCTATACAGCAGAGAGCCGCAATTTCATTGTTGATTGCTACGGGGCGTAACCCTCAGAATCTCACATTCTTGAGAGAGAGCGATCTAATGAATGTGGCTCCAGAAGGGGTTGAGCCCTGCTATATTTTGAAGATGCCCAGGATAAAGAAAGGGTTTCTCTCCCCAAGAGATGATTTACTTGAGGAATCTATAGACGAGGCTATCGCTGGACACATTGTCGCTCTTATAGATAAGAACAAAGAGATCAGAGATGATCTAAAGTTTGACAGGTTTTCAGGTTCTTTACCTGACGCTCTTTTCATTAACACCGATGGTAATAGTTCGGCATTGCTATCATATGATTGGGACAATGCTCTAAATATGTCATCCCAACAATTGAGCCTACTTGTTGAGCGCTTCTCTAGCAGGGTGAACATAGTTTCTCCTGTTACCAAAAAGATATTGAGAATTTATCCGAGGCGGCTTCGCTATACATTTGCATGCAACATGGTCTCAGAAGGAGTAAGCCGACGAGAGCTTGCAAGGATGCTTGATCATTCAGACACACAGAATGTTGGAGTCTACTATCAAGTCGCAAGCAAAATAGTGCCTCATCTTGATAAGGCTATGGCAAAAGAGTATGCATCTATCCTTGGCCTGTTTAGAGGCAAGGTTGTAACTTCAGACGCTGCGGCAGTTAATGGCGATAGGGAAGACAAGCATCTTTCATTTCATGGTCTGCAAAATGAAGATGTGAATGGCGAAGAAATTGGTGTTTGTGGCGATTCAGAAGTTTGCCACCTTGATCCTCCATATAGTTGTTATCTATGTCACAAGTTTCAGCCATATGCTACAGCTGATCATGATCACGTACTTTCTTGCTTATTAGAGAATCGCGAAGAAAAGATTAAGAAATATGAATCTAAACGTATCGGTGTTCAGCTAGATGATGTGATCATCGCTGTTGCTGAAGTAGCTGAACGCTGTAAGGAGTCTAATAAAAATGCCTAAGAAAAGCACAAGAAAAGTTGTTCCTCTCTTAAGCAAAGTGGAGAGGGACAGGAATAAGAATCAAGTATTGTTTATAGAAAAGGCTAAGCTCCTAAGCCCTTCTGGCCTAGAGAAAGTGCAGTGGGAGGATGACGAGTGGATAGCCGATCATGGTCGACTGACCAAGGATTCCTCAAAAAAGTCTGGTGAGGTTAAGATTGGGTTTTGTTTTTCTCCGAAGCTTGGAGGGGAGCCTCTCCCTGAAGTGTGGTCTGCTATAGCTAAAGCAATGATGGTTGTTCGTTACCATCGTGCAAATCAGTCATTAAGTAATCAACGTCAATTCGTCAGGTCGTTAGGGTATGTGGCCAAAGCAGCTACGGAATCAAGACTTAGCCTAGAAAAAATTACGGAAGGAGTCCTGGACTCAGCATGCCGATTGATATCGGAACATTACAAACCCTCTACTGCTTATAATATGCACAAAGCAGTGGCGGAGTTCTCCGCCATTTGTGATGCTAATGGTTTGTGCGCGAAAAAATTCAATTATAGATATCGGAAGATGCGTCGTCCAGAGTCTAGTGGTGGCATGTCTGGAATGAGGCTAGATGATCCTAAGTTGAACGATTATGTTTCGGATAAGCTCGTTCCAGAAGATGTCATGAGGAGCGTCGGGGAGCTATATCAAACGGTACCAAGCGAGCATAAATATCGGCATTATATTTTGATGCTCTCACTTTTCGCAATTCTAGGAAGAAGGTTTTCTGAAATAGCATTATTGCCCAATCAGGAAGTTGGGCTGAGTGCGGATGGATATTCTTTTCTATTTTACTTCCCTAGGAAGTCTTCCAAAGGGAATAGGCTGACTCCCAAAGAAAAAGTATTCATACCTACATCGGCAGTTGATTTGGTAAATGAGATTGTGAGCGAAGCTGCAACCATCAGCAGTGGTCCAAGAAAAGTAGCAACTTACATGCAGGGCGCGTGTGAACCAGACTTTTCTTTCCTTGCTGGGTACAAGGAAGAGGATAGGCTATACAAAGATGACCTGAATGAGCTGGGTGTGAATCCCCAGTTGCTCAGTGGTTATGCATGGCTTGGCAAGCGTGGGTACACATATCCGGACAGGGATAAGCTGAATTCAAAGGGTGTGAAATCGGCAAATCCGCCGCGCTATACATTAGTCAGGTACTTGAAAGAATATTGCCGAAGCCAATATGAGCATCGAATTCTAGAACCTATCCACACAGATGAAACTGGGAAGAAGTACTATTTCCATGATCTAATGTTTGTTCGATACCAAGGCTTATCAAGTGGGGCGTATGCACATTGGCTTGCAACATATGTCTCTCACGCAATGTTTAAAAGATTCGTTGATTCAGGAATGTCTGAGTTGGTTGAAGAATATTGCCAAGCTGAATCGCTTAGCAAGTTCACTAGTCACCAGTTTAGGCATACACTTAATACCCTTGTTGATGAGGGTGGCTTGAGTGATGCCCTGCAAACGGAATGGTTTGGTAGGAAGAACCCAGTTGACACAAAGGCGTATCAACATACAAGCCGCGAGCAAAAAGTTTTATCCATACACCAAAAGCTTAAAGAGGGAGGGGTAGGCGGGATCATTTCGAAAGAAATACAAAAGGTTCCTATTGATCAGCAGGATGCATTTATCAAAGCCAGGGTAAAAGGTGTGCATGATGTTGGAGTTGGTATTTGCATACATTCATTCTCACAAAATAGTTGTGAAAGGCACCTACAGTGCTCCGCTAGCTGTCGTGATTTTGCATGGTTGAAGGATGATGCTGAACGTATTGATGAAGTTAAGCGGCAGTATGCTATGACTTTGGTTTCTCAAAATGCTGCTTTCGAGGCGGCTAAAAGTGGGAAGGGGAAATACAGCTCTGACTGGGTAGAGCATAATCGTAAAAAGTTGATCACTTTAAAAGAGGAGCTTGATGATTTGGGAATCGAAGATTTTGATCACATATCATATTTGGAGGGTGTGAAATGAGTAAGACGTACAGGAGAATTTCAGACTCTGATCAGCAGTCAATAATAAAGTATGTATCTGACCTTGCTGAAAAGAATGGTGAGGTTCTTTCTTGGAAACTTCTGGAGAAGAAATTTGGTTTTACTCGGCAGGCGATGCAAGCAAAGCCAAGAGTGAAGTTTGCCTTCCAGAATGCTAAAGAGGCTATTAGAAATGAAGGCAAGGTTTCAAGAAGAATAGGCGCGCTATCACATGAAGAACTCGTTAAAAAAGTTGAAGAGCTTGAAGGGTATGTCAAGCAGCTTGAGGAAAGAGAGGTGAAATGGAAGCAGCGTTGGCAGCGAATAGCCTACAACCTAAGAAAGAAGGGTCTCCAGGTTGTTGAAGTTGATTCCTCTCCAGCAGGAGGAGCGGAACTGCCAAACCATCAAGAAGCAGATAAAATTCTTCGTCTTGTTGATGATGACGAAATTCCGCCTCCTCTATCGTAGCTCTGATAGCAGCGTGTTTAACATGATTGCGAGGTTTGTGTAAGGAATGGAGGTGGTTTGGATCTACCAAAATTAAGAAAATTCCGTATAGCCTATGCTAAGCTGGCACCATGAGGCACAACGTGACCAGCCACTCGACTGAGTGTCGACGGACGAGGGCGCAGTATGGCAGTGTGCAGTAGGGGGCAGAGCCGTGGTAGCGGTCGAGGAAATCGACAAAAGAAAAACTATGAATCCCTGAAAGCTAGTGGCTTGACCAAGCGCGAGTGGCTCCTCAAGAAGGTGAGCAAGTATGAGACGAGAAGCAGTTTAGTCGCAAGGTTGGGGATTTCAGGACAACGCAAAGGGAGTCTACATGAAGGCATCGGAAGCCAACCTCATGGAGGTGCTGGAGAAGCCGCGCCAATTCCGCATTCCTATCTATCAGCGAAATTACGCGTGGGGTGAGGCTCAATGCCTCCAGCTACTCAACGATGTGCTGGCCGTGGGCACTGATGAACAGGCCCCCACTCATTTCTTGGGTACCATCGTCTACGTCGAGCGTGCTCAGTCGATTCTCGTTAGGCAAGAGCCGCTCATGGTTATAGACGGTCAGCAGCGCCTAACCACGGTGACGCTGATGCTCTTGGCGCTCTACCATCACCTGGCACACGGACTGGCAGCTGATCAGGCAGAGGCGCTTCGCCGACGCTTCTTGATCAATCCCAACGAGACCGGCGAGATGGTTTACAAGGTCGTTTTGTCAGATATTGACCGGCCAACGCTGATCTCGCTCATCGATGAGGTGCCAAGGCCGGAACCGTACAGCTCCCGCGTGATGGCCAACTACGAACTCTTCAAGGAATGGTTCGAAGCTAACCCCGAACAGCTAGATGCCGTCTATCTAGGACTCTCCAAGCTGGAGATCGTGGCGGTTGCCTTGGAACGTCAACGGGACAATCCTCAGCTGGTCTTTGAGAGTATGAACTCCACTGGTTTGGATCTTAGCCAGGCTGACCTGATTCGGAACTTTGTCTTGATGGGACAGGAGCCCAATGAGCAGGAGGCGCTTTACACGCACTATTGGCGCGCCATGGAGGACGGTTTCGGTCAGGCGGCGTATGCACGTCACTTTGACAGTTTCATGCGCCACTACCTGACTGCGGTTACCAGTGATATCCCCAATATCAACAAGGTGTATGCGGCTTTCAAGCAATATGCGGAAGGCTACGATGGCTCTATCCGTGACCTGGTCAAGGAGGTGCATACTTATGCCAAGCACTATTGCGCCATGGCCTTGGGCAAGGAGTCAGACCCCAAGCTGAAGCAGGCCTTCAAGGACTTGAGGGAGCTGAAGGTCGATGTGGCATACCCACTTTTGCTTGAGGTCTACCACGACTACAACAAAAAGCAACTACTCTCTGCCGAAGAGCTAGAAAAGATCGTGAGGATGATTGAGAGCTACGTCTTCCGCCGCGCGGTCTGCGGAATCCCAACAAACTCTTTGAACCGGACATTTGCACGATTTACTCATAGCTTGCGAAAGGATCGTTACCTGGAAAGCGTAAAGGCAGCCTTCATGCTGTTGCCGTCATACCGTCGCTTTCCAAGTAATAGCGAATTCCAAGCGGCTTTGCGAGAGCGGGATCTGTATCACTTTCGAAACTTACGATATTGGCTGCGCCGACTGGAAAACCACGGTCGTAAAGAAACCGTGTTTATCGATGAATTCACTGTTGAACATGTGATGCCTCAGAACCCTGAGCTGTCACGCGAATGGCAAGAAGTACTTGGGCAGGATTGGCAAAGTGTTCAGGAGACTTATCTGCATACTTTAGGAAACCTAACGTTGACTGCTTATAATAGCTCCTATTCCGATAAGCCATTCCGCGAAAAGCGTGATGCAAAGGACAAGAGCAACAAACCTATCGGATTTGCGCATAGCCCGTTGCACCTCAACAGTGACCTGCGTTACCTCGAGACTTGGGATCAGGATGCCATTCTTAAACGAGCTACTCGACTGTCGGAGTCTGCCCTTTCTGTGTGGCAGGCGCCCAGTCTCAGTGATGATATTCTTGAGGCTTATCGCAAGCCCTCGCAGACTGATGACACTGCGTACACGTTGGATGACCACTCCTACCTGACAGGGGGAGGTGTGCGGGAGCTTTTTGATATGTTCTCCACTGAAGTATTGGCTCTCGATCCATGCGTCTATCAAGACGTTAAGAAGCTTTATGTTGCTTTTAAAGCAGAGACAAATTTTGTCGATGTAATCCCGCAAGCCAAACGACTTTTGCTGTCCTTGAATATTTCTGTGGCTGACCTTGAAGATCCGCGTGGATTAGGACGTGATGTGACCGGCCTTGGGCGATGGGGTAATGGCGATATAGAGGTTCCCTTATCATCAGCCAGTGATCTTCCCTACGTAGTGGGTCTAGTGCGTCAGGCTTTGGAACAACAGATGGACAGCACACAGTGATGAAGTAGTACGATTTTTGATTTATACGTGCTGTTGTTGAGGTGCTAGAAAACTGTGGTACCTCAATATTTGGTGTGTTTACTCACACATTAAGTGACATCATCATCCCACGTGAGTAGGCTGATTCTAATATGTATATGGGCTCCACCAGAGCCAGCAAGCAGGGAGCACACACCGCATGGCATTCGACCAGACCTACTGTATGGACACCCTCACCGCTGCGACCCGGCCTGATGCCGACAGCGGTGAGTTCATCTACGCCTTCCTCGACGCCTATGCCTTCCCCAAGGCAACCATCACCCAGGTTCGGAACGGCGGTCAGCGCAACGTATCCAGCCGCAAGGAGGAGGGGCACGTCGCACTGAAGAACTGGCTCTACTTCATGCCGGTGCGCCAAGGCGAGAGTATCCACGAGGCGTTGCAGGTGCTGGCCGACGAGGACGAGCCCGCCAGGCACAAGTGCCGCTTCCTGGTGGTGACGGACTTCCGCGAGCTGACGGCGCTGGATACAAAGACCGACGAGCGTCTGGAGGTCGGGTTCGGCGAGCTGGCCACCCAATATCTCTTTTTCGCCCCGATGGCGGGCCTGGAGCGCACCAAGCACTTCGAGGAGGCGTCTGCCGACCTGAAGGCAGCGGCCAAGATGGGGCGGCTGTTCGATCGCTTGAAGGAGGTCAACGAGTTCAGCACGCCGGAGCAGCTGCATGCGCTCAACGTCTTCCTGACCCGCCTGCTGTTCTGCTACTTCGCCGAAGACACCGGCATCTTCCCGAAGAACGCCTTCACCAAGGTCATCACCGAGGCGAGCGGCGAGAGCGGGGAAGGGCTGCCTGACCTGCTCGCTCAGCTGTTCCGTGTCATGAACCAGCCAGAAGACAAGCGCCCGGCTGACCTGCCTGCCCACGTTGATCAGTTCCCCTACGTCAACGGTGGTCTGTTCCGCGATGACCTTCCCGTGCCCGAGATTCGCGGCAAGGGCCGGCGAATGATGATCGAGTGCGGGCAGCTTGCCTGGGAGGCGGTGAATCCCGACATCTTCGGCTCGATGTTCCAGGCGGTCGTGGACAAGGAGAGCCGCGACTCGCTGGGGCAGCACTACACTTCCGTGCCGAACATCATGAAAGTGATCCGCCCGCTGTTCCTCGACAAGTTGTATGCAGAGCTAAACAAGGCGAAGAGCAACCGCAAGAAGTTGGAGGCGCTGCTGGAGCGTCTGACGCGGATTCGAGTATTTGATCCGGCCATGGGCTCGGGAAACTTTCTGATCATCTCCTACAAGGAACTGCGCCGCTTGGAGATGGCTGTGTTCCGGGCGCTACAGGAAGTGTCCGGCCAGCAAGAGATGTTCATGAGTGGGATTCGGCTCAGCCAGTTCTATGGCATCGAGATCGACGACTTCGCGCATGAGGTAGCGCAGCTGTCGTTGTGGCTGGCTGAACACCAGATGAACACGTTGTTCGCAAGTGAATTTGGTCACTATGAACCTGCTTTGCCTCTTAAAGATACGGCTAATTTGGTGGCCGGAAATAGCCTTCATATGGACTGGAGTCATGTGTGTCCTAGCGGTGAGGGCGTGGA
This sequence comes from Halomonas rhizosphaerae, assembly GCF_030012485.1. Taxonomy (NCBI): domain Bacteria; kingdom Pseudomonadati; phylum Pseudomonadota; class Gammaproteobacteria; order Oceanospirillales; family Halomonadaceae; genus Halomonas; species Halomonas rhizosphaerae. The sequence goes on along the minus strand of NZ_JASCQQ010000037.1, from coordinate 97,510 downwards.
GGTTTTTGTTTGCGGAAATCCTCCTTTTCACGGCACGACGGGTAGAAGTGTCGAGCAGTCTCATGACATGAAGAAGGTTTTTGGAAAGAAGACTCTCGGCTATTTAGACTATGTTGCCTGCTGGTTTCATAAGGGCGTAGAGTATTTGAGAGAGGGTGGAGAAGCTGCATTTGTGGCCACTAACTCTATCTGTCAAGGCCAGCAAGTCGCCACATTGTGGCCTGCAATCATGGGGTTGGGTGTTGAGATTTCTTTCGCTTACCAGACGTTTCCTTGGCGTAATAGTGCACAGGGAAATGCAGGTGTCCATGTGGTGATCGTTGGTTTGAGGAGAGTGTGCTGCGAGCAAAAAAAGCTTCTCTATCAGAATATTGATGGCAGATGGCATTGTCGTCAAGTAGAGAATATAAGCCCTTATCTGCTTGAGGGGGAAGACACTGTTGTCACAAGTCGCAGGTCTCCTTTCGGAAGCGCCTCTAGGATGGTTTTCGGGAATAAGCCCACAGACGGTGGGAATTTTATTCTCTCTGAGTCTGAAAAAAAGATTTTGCTTGAGCGGGAACCGAGACTTGAGCCTTGGATACGGCCTCTAATTGGCTCGCAAGAGTTTTTCCGGGGTAGCTTGCGGTGGTGTCTTTGGTTGGTGGGCGCTCCTGAAGAAATATTGAGTATTCCTGAGGTTAGATCTAGAGTCGATGCGGTTCGCGATTTAAGAGTTGATGCAGGACATGCTGCGGCACTATTGGGCGCTACAAGGCCACACCAGTTTCTACAGGTCGCGCAGCCGGAGGAGGGGAGCTACATCCTCGTTCCTAGCGTTTCGTCAGAAAGACGTTTATATGCCCCCGTTGGCATGTTTGACCACACAGTGATCGCCACAAATCTGGTGCAGATGATTCCAGGTGGGACTCTCTTCGATTTCGCGATTCTCTCCACCCAGATGCACATGGACTGGCTCCGTCTCGTCGGTGGCCGCCTTAAAAGCGACTATCGATACTCCGCATCGTTGGTCTACAACACCTTCCCATGGCCCGATGCGTCAGAGCGTCAGCGCCAGGAGATCGAGCAACTGGGCCGTGATGTGATCCTTGCCCGTGCCGCTCACCCTGACAAGACCATGGCGCAGCTCTACGACCCCGACAAGATGCCCGAGAACCTGCTGGAGGCCCATCAGGCGCTCGATCGAGCCGTGGAGAAGCTCTATCGAGATCGCCCGTTCCGCGACACCGCCGAGCGTCAAGAGTATCTACTGGCTCGCTACGAGGAGTTGATCGAGGCTGAGAAGGCGGCCAAGGTTGGTGGAAACAAGAAAACCCGCAAAGCCACTACCACGGAGGGCTAAGGCATGGCGGAGCTGATCAAGGTCGAATACGCCCGCACCGGCAAAAGTGCCAGCAGCAACCAACTGGGCATGCGTGAGATGCAGGCGCGTGCCTACGAGAAGGGCGATAGCCAGTATCTGCTGCTGAAGGCGCCGCCAGCTTCAGGCAAGTCGCGGGCGCTGATGTTCCTGGCTCTCCACAAGCTCAATCGCCTGGGGCTACGCAAGGTCATCGTGGCGGTGCCCGAGATGTCCATCGGGGCCTCCTTCAAGGATACCAACCTCACCACACACGGCTTCGATTGGGACTGGCACGTTGAGGACCGCAACGACCTGTGCCGGGCCGGCAACGACAGCGGCAAGGTGGACGCCTTCTGCCGCTTCATGGCCGACCCCAAGGACCGAACCCTGGTCTGCACCCACGCCACGCTGCGCTACGCCTTCGCCAAGCTGAAGTCCTCGGACTTCGACAACTGCCTAGTGGCCATCGACGAGTTTCACCATGTCTCGGTGGACGAGAGCAACAAGCTCGGCGGGCTGATCGACGACCTGATCCAGCTCTCCACCGCGCACATCGTCGCCATGACCGGCAGCTACTTTCGTGGAGACGCCGCCCCGATCCTGCTGCCCGACGATGAAGCTCGCTTCGACAAGGTGACTTACACCTACTACGAACAGCTCAACGGCTATCGCTATTTGAAGTCCCTGGGTATCGGCTACCACTTCTATCAGGGTCCATACATCAATGCCGTCCATGAAGTCTTGGACCCGGACAAGAAGACCATCGTCCACATCCCCAACGTCAACAGCGGCGAGAGCACCAAGGACAAGTATGGCGAGGTCGACTACATCCTGGACGCGCTGGGCGACGTCGAGGTGCAGGACAGCCGCACCGGCATCGTCACCGTGCGCCATTCCAGTGGCAAGCTGCTGAAGGTTGCCGATCTGGTGACCGATACCCCCATCCGACGCGATGTGCAGGAATACCTGCGCAACGTGACCAAGCCCGAGGACGTCGACGTCATCATCGCCCTGGGCATGGCCAAGGAGGGCTTCGACTGGCCCTTCTGCGAGCATGTGCTGACCATCGGTTACCGCAACTCGATGACCGAGATCGTCCAGATCATCGGGCGTGCCACCCGTGACAGCGAGGGCAAGGCCCACGCTCAGTTCACCAACCTGATCGCCCAGCCCGACGCCGATGATGATGACGTGAAGGTGAGCGTCAACAACCTGCTCAAGGCCATCACCGTCTCGCTGCTGATGGAGCAGGTGCTGGCCCCCAGCGTGTCGTTCAAGCCGCGCTCCAGGATGCGTGAGGGCGAGAAGGCCGAGCCGGGCACCGTGATCATCGAAGACACTCAGGCGCCGGTCTCCGACAAGGTGATGGGTATCCTGGAGTCCGGCGGGCAGGAGGACATCATCGCGGCGCTGCTTCAGAAGCCCGAGGTGGCCGCCGCTGCGGTGACGGAAACCACCGAGCCCGAGGTCATCAACGAGGTGGAACTGCCGAAGGTCATCGAGCGACTGCACCCTGACCTAGACGATAACGAGCGTGAGGTGCTGCGGGAGACCGTGCTGACCACGATGGGCGCTCGGGCCACGGGCGGCCTGTTCAGCGAAGACGAGCTGCCCGAGGGTGCCGAGATCCACGAGCCGGGGCAGATCTACGGCACCGATGAGAATGGCGTGCCTGTCGATCCCAGTGCCGCTCCGGATGGTCGGGATCTCGGTGATGACGCCAATGACGGCGAGCCCAAAGGTAACCGCCAGTTCCTCAAGATCGGCGAGAAGTTCGTCAACATCGAGCACCTGAACATCGACCTGATCAACCAGATCAACCCCTTCCAGGGTGCCTACGAGATCCTCTCCAAGGCGCTGACGGCCCCGGTGCTCAAGACCATCCAGGACACGGTGGTTGGCAATCGCACGCAGATGACCGAAGAAGAGGCGGTGGTGTTGTGGCCCAAGATCGTCGCCTTCACCAAGGAGAAGGGCCACCCGCCGTCGGTGCACAGTGATGATCACATGGAGGTCCGCTACGCCGAGGCGTTGGCCTATATCCAGCAAAAGAAACGGGAGAGGATGAAGGGAGCGTCGGCATGATCCGGACTCGCCGCGAGCCGCCCAAACAGCGCACTCTGGACGACATCTTCGCCGAGACCGATGAGCTGGGCCTACTTACCGTTGCACCGCCCAGGTCGTTGGCACCGAGTGCTGATCAGCGGCTAGTGGCGACGCTTCACAACATCGAGGCATTCGTAACCCAGCATGGGCGCGAACCACAAGAAGACGCGAAAGACCTCAACGAAGCCACGCTAGCCGTCCAGTTAGCCGCTCTGAGAGGCGATCCTGCCAAGGTAGAGGGATTGGCTGCCTGGGATACGCTCGGCCTCCTGGGCGACTCTATGGGTGATGCTGTAGATGTCAGCCGCGACGACCAGCCTGCCATGAGCGATGGAGCAGGACAGGGGGGCGGTAGCGCCGCATCCGAGGCCACCTCGTCCTCGCCCAAGGAAGCGACCGTCACACCCGACAGCGTCACCTCGCTGGATGACATCTGGGACAGCGACACCCTCGGCCTGCTGAGCGGCGGGGATGAGAGCGTCGAATCCATCTTCGACCTGACCCATGTGCCCGAGCGCAACGAGCGGGAGATGCCGGACGAGATCGCCCAGCGTGCCCACTGTGAGGACTTCTATCGTTTCGAGAGCCTGTTCGACCAGGTGCGTGAGGAGCTACGTGAAGGCGATGCCGAGGCAGTGCCGTTCCAGATGGAGTCGCAGATCGACGAGGGCGACATGTTCGTCCTCAACGGCATGCTGTGTATCGCCGATCAGGTAGGCACGGAGAGCGTTGGTGCAGGTCGCAAGTTCAACCCTCGTTTGCGGGTCGTGTTCGACAACGGCACCGAGTCCAACCTGCTCCTGCGTTCGCTCGCCAGGGCGCTCTACAAGGACGAGACGGGGCGGCGAATTTTGCGTCCTGACAGCACCTTCGACTCGATGCAGGGAATCACCCACCACGACAAGCGCACCGGGGTCATCTACATCTTGCGCTCGCTCAGCCAAGATCCAGCGCTACGGGGTATCCGCAACCTCCACAAGATCGGATACACCGAGAAGGAGCTGGACCAGCGTATTGCCGGTGCAGAAAGGCAGCAGACCTATCTGGAAGCGCCTGTGCAGGTCGTGACTTTCTTCGACTGCTACAACCTCGACCCGCGTCGATTTGAGCGCCTGGTCCACGCCATGCTTCATCATCAGCGAGTCAACGTGCTGCTGCATAGTCGTGATGGCAGCACCTATCGACCCCGTGAGTGGTTTGATGTCGAGTTAGATACCGCTCGGGAGATTGTGAAGCGGATCGTGGATGGGACGATTGCGCAGTATCGAATGGACAATACAACAGGGCGGCTTGTTAAGAAGCGGTAGTTATATTCTCCCGAGGGCACGTGATGGCTGCGAAGAAGCGAAAGAAAGCGAGAATTTCTGATGTGGATAGACTGCAATCTCAGCTAAGTGCCCTCAAGAAGAACTTGCCGAACTGCAAGAGTGAGGAATCGAGGTCGAGGACGAAACTCAGGATTTTTGAGGTTGAGCGAAAGCTGAAGATTGCAAGGGGGAATGTGAAGTCCGGACTGGCTGGCAGGGGAGTGAGTATCGTCCCGGGAGGCAGTCCTGGACTTGGGAAGAGGTGAGATTTCAATGCCTAGTTATTGGTGCTTGAACGATATACTGCATAACAGCGATGGTAGGACTTATCGGGCTGGTGAATTGGTTTTCCTCGAGTTTTTGCCTCCCACGATATCGTCAGGCGCATTTTAGACGGCATGGACTGGAGGAATGAAAAACAAGTAGTTGTCTAGTGCAATAAATCCGGCAACGAAAGTCGCTGCCGGGAAGAGGCTTCGGTAATGTTTCGCCTCAGACTGTATGAGGAATAGCGCTTTGTTGATATTTGCTGTCATCAAAATTCACAGCGCTTTGATAATCGCCAATACCATATTCCCCTAGTTTGGCCTCAATATTTCCCATAATCATATCCCTGACTATTTCCTGCCCCCGCTCACTAACTGAGAATTTATCAAAAAACTCACTCAGGCTTTCATTGAATTCGTCGTCATTATCACCACTAAACTCCAAGCCGTTCTCGTCAATTTCAAAAGGCACGCGTTCGAATACCATGGCCTCTCTACTAATACCCTGCTTAGTAGCCATCTTACTTGGATCAATCACAATATCGACATCAAAGAATCCGCTGTTCCATCCTTCCTCAGTATAAATGCGAGGATCCACAGCGACGATCACTTCGGGAACATTGATTTCATCAGTCATTACTTCTTCAACAGATCGGGAAAGATCAGATGTGTAGTTTGGAACTTCTTTCTCGACATATTCCTGCCATTCATCTGCAATCATCACGGAGAAGTTACTTTTATCAAAGGTGTAGATACGGTACAAAGCATCAGTATCTTCATGCCATTTTTGAATGGTAGACACATAGCCCTCAAAGGAACCCACATGTCTGCCATTTACCTCACAACGCCCAGTCCCGCAATAGGACGGTGTGTCGCTATCTTTACTTCCATTGAAGCAATGGACCTCTAAGCTGTTGCCAGAAATTGAGATGCGGCTCATATTTCATTTCTCCTTTGTGCATTGATGATATCAAAGAGTGTCGATAGAAAACACTCTCAAGATTTAGGGGTATTCCTATTCCTTGGGTTAATTTTTTTCCAGGGGTTCTTTCGGAAAGCTATCAACTGTTAATTAAGAATGTGGCATCTATGAAAAGCGATTCCAACATGCTTCCTCGCCCTTACAAAATCAATCACTGCCTTGAGGATTACGGCTGTTTCACGAACATTGGTGAAATCATGCTGAGCATCATCAGGCTGAATTGCTAAAGTTAAAAAATCTATAGCTTCAGGCTCGGTGAATGAAGGCAAAGATTTGTCTGGTCCAGCACTAGTTAGATATTCAGTGATATTCCGCTGTAGCTGGTCTTCAAGTGTCATGTCGTATCTTCAAATTGTGGTTCTATTTTATTCAGATGATTGGTCATGAGTCAATGAGCTAGAAGAAAATAATGACAAACAGCTTGAGAAATACCTGTAATGGAATTTTGATTCCATTGCTTTCGATTTCTTTGCTTTCCTGATCCATCAGTAGGGGGCTGGAGGGAAGCGTAAACACAACCTATGGACATGTATTTCCTTAATCTGGGTATTCACGGCAATGGCCTTCACCAGAGCGCCTACAAGCTGGTTGATGCCTTTGCCAATACTGCTGCTGTGGCCATCATGAAGGCGGATGAGGTGCCGGGGTAGCCGTGGAGCTAGAAAAGACTGCTTAAGCTAGCCAGGCGTATCGAAAAATGACTTTAGGGATAGTGTCCACGAATGAGGTTTTGGCCTTTCCCCAGAATGACTGGTAAGCCACAGTGCCGAATCGCCTGCATGGCTGGACGGAGCAAAAACACTATAATTGGTCATTCGAACCATCTGATGATTCACTCTACACGCTGAGGATAGGGGCTCCGACCTCATCACTGTCGGGTGAAAGGCTGGGTAGGATCGGGCCGAATTCGTAAATCAATTCATACAGAAAATGCTTTTCGCGATCCGTCATGGTGTCCAGATCGATATCGAACCAGTGTTCGGTGTACCACAGGTGAGCTTCGTTATTCGTTATCTCGGCATCCGAGAGGCCATGCAGAAGGACGCTATTGTTGAGTTGCGGATAGTCAGCCACTTTTACTCTGGCTTTTCTTGAGATCGGAGTGAGACGGGTAATAGGGCGACCCCATGTATACGGTCTCTCAGCGCTATACGTCTGAAAAGTTCGATATCTCGGCACCAAGGGGCCAAATTCATTGATCAGGCTATTTATCAGCTCAATCTCATGATCCTTGAGAGAACGAATCGACACATACTCCCAAGTCGAGCTGTAGTGCTCGTATGCGTCTTGACGGGAAATGACTTTCTTGTCAGGAAAACTCCACAGGATGATGCGAAGTGAGATATAGTCATCTATGCGTATCATGTTATCCATCTCTATAGCTCACAAGATGCGGAAAAATGAAAAATGGCAATAACCTAGCCCTGGAAGTGATTTTGCACCGTGTTGAGGCTTGGGCAGGCTCCAGGTCAGCGGCTGAACAATGGTACAGGGAGACACCCATCCCGTCGTTGGGAAGCCTCACAGCGCAGCAGCTGGTCGACAAGGGGAGGGTGGCCGAGGTTCTGCGCTACCTTGAGCGCATAGAGCAGGGCGGTTACGCCTAGGAGTGCCCGTTGTGATCAGTCATGATCCGGCCCTTGGATCTCGCCTACGTCGCGCTCAATGGCCCTGATGGTATGCAGCGATTGACCGATTGCTCTCATTTTGGCAGCTTCCTTCAGAGTAGCAAACACTTCTTCCCCATCGCCCACTAGGCAGTAAAGTGAATTTTTTGTTTTCACTAGCCCTGTCTCTTCATCAAAGTCTGTCACTGAGCTGGTGAACACATAGTCACCATACTGCCATCGACACTTGTAGTCGCTAACCACTGTGCCATAAAGAAAGTGAGTTTCTTGGCCATCGAGATCGATAGAGACAAGCTCCCACTCCTGGACAATGCAGGCTTGGTTACGATGCCTGCTAGCTGTTTCTTCCCACGCAGGTAGAGCTTTGATGGGATTTGGTTCTTTCATGATCAGTACCATTTTAAGGGTCAATAATGACTCTAGCAGAAATCACGAAAATGTAGAATAAAAATCGCTCTTCTTGGTTCTTCAGCTGTAACTGATCATGAGTGATAGCTTAAGCCACTGTCTACGATCTAATTGATCACATATGATCAGATATAGTGCTCATGCTATTAACCAAGAGGAGTTAATTGTAATGGTGGCTTCCCTATTCTCGATCACCAGTTAGGAGCCTGGCGAATCATGAATACCATTTCTCGATTTTTCGATATTCCTCAACAACATCTCCATGACCCAAGCTGACTAGTAGTTTGCACAGCACCTCATCTGCATCAACATGTCGCTTATGCTGATCCACAACCAATTCTTGCAGCCACGAATTGTACTCAGCTGACCTATTCTGAATCGCCACGAGCTGTTTGATCGCTTCTTGCTTGTCCATTTTTGTTCACCCTTAGCGTTTTGAACGCATAAAAGCCATTAAGTCATTATACAGCTTATCTTCATCATCCCATATGTTGTACTCGCGACCCGATGAAAATTCCTCAAGCCACGGCGTGCGGTGCAGTGCAAGCAGCCAGTCGTAACCTCCATTCAAGACGCCGTTTAGAAGGTTACTGTGTAGGTGTTTGACAGCTTGTTCGGGACTGGCTCCTGTGCCGTTAAATTCCCCAGTGGACTCGCCGAGGGGTACAGGCAGTTCATTTACCAGCATTGCTTTCCAGAAAGGCTCCCCATCTAGATTGAAAAACAAGGCAAACTCCTTGCTTCCTGGTTTCTTTTCGATGCATTCAATAATTAATTAATTGAGATTTGTCATGACTCGTCTCGACGCGGGATATCCCGCATGGCTGGTAATTTGCCACCCAAGGCCGCAAGCCGTCGCGCAGCCTGGACTCGAACATATGTTTTGATCGCTTCACGGAAAAGCGCTGATGTGCTGTCTACACCGGGATCAGAAAGATCCATGGCTTGTTTATACAGGGCATCATCAATGGTGACCGTGGTTCTCATTATCCTCTCCATTTCATTTTGAAATCATAACGACACATGTGATTCCTATATTATGAACTCCCTGATCCACATATGTGCCTGTGGTTGACCTCTAACTGAACTCCCCGCGCTTGATCCTGCCGAGCACATCCCGCACCATGGCTCTACCCTGAAACGTGTCTAGAAGATCGACGGGGCGCGACCCTGACAGCGCTGGGATCTCGCAACTAAACCACCCTCTGACGATGTCGTCGCTGTCGAAAATCGAAGAGCTATACGAAAACAGACGCAGTAGGTCAAGGATCTGTTCACTCTGCATCTTACCAATAGCTGCTTTTTTGTAGGTGCGGTGAAGATTGCTAGGTGTAGTCCCTGCTAGCTCTGCAACCAGCTGTTGGTGCCCGCCAAGCAGGGCAACAGTCTGTCGAACTACCTGTCCGGGGATTCCTGTTCTGACAGCATGGATGAATGCCACGTCGTCACACAGAACATCCGGAGGCAACCCATCTACATGAAGGACCTTCATTTCCAGTTATCGGTATTGCGGCTATGATAAGTGTATAGTAGTAGGGGGAACGGAATTACGACAGGAAGCTGACCACAGGCCTTGCCATGAACCAATACCTTGAAATGATTTTGATAGCATCGCCTCTCTTGGGCCTGGGTGTGCTGGTGGCGCTTGCAGCGTGGCTATCATATCGCAATTCAAAAAAGTGATTTTTTCTCACATAGGAGCCTCAACATGTCAGGGCTAAGCCTAGCGGTTACGCATCTTAACGTTCCCTATGGAGACGTCGTTTCTGAGGAAGAGCTTTCGCTCGCACTGCGTTACGGCACAACCCAAATCGATGGTATTTCGGAGTCGTCAGCGGCAATTATAGCAAGTGCTTTTGTCGAGACGACACCAAACCTGCTAATGCGGTGCATTAACGAGGCAGGCGCTGATATAAGATCGGCTAATGAATTATACAAAGAGTCGCTCCGAGACAACATGCCGCGATGTCCGGAATGGGAGGACGCTGTCAAGCAATTCCTTGATGAACCTCTTGAGAGGCTGAAGGGAAGCGTGGGAAAATATCATCGACCATTTGACCCAGCAGATGACTGACGACTATACGCTGATGATGAGTGGCCCTATCTCATCACTGTTAACCGTGAGGCTCGGCAGGATCGGTCCAAACTCAAAAATCAAGTTGTTCAGAAAGTGCTTTTCATGTTCACACATCGTGTATAAGTCGATGTCGAAATATTGTCGCTGTATCAGCTAAAGTATCATTTATATCTGTCATTTCCTCAGTAGCGATTAAGTCTTGGCGAAGAACACTTTTGTGGAGTTGTGGATAGTCTGCCGCCATTACTGTGGGGGGGTGGGCGATACGGAAAAGATTAATGATCGGCCGACCTAAGGTGTAAGGCAATCATCACCTTAGGTCTGGAATGCTTGATCTGAAATGAAATGCTATAAGGGGGTGACCATGAATCAGACACTACTCTTCATCTTGTTCGGGCTGGTCTGCCTACTTTCGACTAAGAGGTGACTGTGGGGGCTTGAACTTGGCGTGGCGGCCGGATAACTCTGACGACAGTAAAATAGGCCGCCTTAGCCCGCCTGTGGTGTTCAGACGTTACCCGCTGAGTTGCAGGCTTTACTGCGCTCAGTGCCAATGGCAGTCCATATCAAATGATCAGCGGCTCCTTAATTCAGGAAGAAGGCTTCGCGTCCAGCTAATTTCTTGATATATCTGATGAAGTAATTCACGTGAATTAGTGTCGAAACTATCTGTACGGCCAGCCGTGTTGAAGAGAATTGTTCTGAGGTTTCCTTCATCAAATATAAAGCGTATTCCTCCAATTTCCAAAGTTTCTTCTATATCCCCAAGGTGCACGTCAAGAGTAATTAAGTGCCCATCCTTAAAAAGACCGATTGAATCGTGCTTGACGCAGCACCTAAGAAATTTGTAATCAAGTGCCTCTCCTTTGAATGTTATTACTTCATGCTTTTTAATGGCGATTTCTCTCATGTTTTACCTTTTCGATGGATGTAAGCTGTAATGATTAGCTCTATTCGTTTAGTTCATTAATGCTCAGTGCTTGTCCTTTGATATTTACAGCTCCTTCTAGGCATGTCAAAGAAATTTATGGATAGGATTTTGCAATGGAATTTATTCGTGTACTATGGAGTGGCTGAGATTTTGCTCGAATGTCATTTATTATTTGCAATATTAAATAGTTGGCACTGGGCTTCCCGAGAGATAATGTCCCACTAGGGAAACGCTGCATAAATTCCGCCGCTGCTGCCTTGTGGCAACCGGCGGGGTAGAATCTGAGCTTCCTGCCACCGTCTGACAGAGCCACCCGATGAAGCAGATCTCATTCGCCCAGGCTGAGCACCAGAACAAGAAGAAGGTCACCCGTCGAGAGCGATTCCTGGCCCAGATGGATGCCCTGGTGCCATGGCAATGACTGGTCGACGCCCTGTCGCCGCCCTACTTCCCCAATGCAGCGGGCAAGCGGGGCCGACCGCCGATTGGCCTGGAGCGCATGCTGCGGATCTACTTTCTTCAACAGTGGTATGCGATTGCCGACGAGGCGATCGAAGAACCCACCTATGTACCAGGCCATGTGCGATTTCATCGGTATCGAACTGGCCATCGAGAGCGTGCCCGATGTCACCACCCTGCTTCGTTTCCGTCATCTGCTCGAGAAGCATGTCCTGACCCAGCGGATCTTCGAGGAGATCAATGCCAGCCTGGCCGAGGCAGTAGTATTAATAGGTATAAAGTCTGAAGTTTGGGTGCCTAGATCGTATGGTGTGAGATATATTTTTTAAAACAAAGTGCTTAAATATTTAAAATTGATTGCCTGCCCCTGATGATTCGATAGCAGCATTCATGTCCTCAATGGAGACGGGGGATGAGGGCTTCTTAACCATGCCTTTCAAATCAGAAACCGTGTGTGTGGATGCTATAAAGAGATATTTGCCTTCTGCGAGAGGTACAAACTCTAGTCGATCACCAGTTGATAGGCCAAGCGAAGCCCTCACCTCAGCAGGTATCGTCACCTGACCCTTGGATGTAACGGTCGCGGTTGCCATGACAGATTTCTCTACCGCAATGAACATTCCTTATTTTAGTGCAAAGAGAGTGTCGCCGCTACCTCGGCCAACGTCGCCGATATCACCATGTCCGGCGCCCTGGTCTGGGAGGATGACAAGCGGGTATACGGCGATGCGGGCTACACCGGCATGTGGAAGCATCTCGACGAAGAGAAGATGCCCCGGACTCCCGGAGCTGTGTTGCTGCTAAGCTGGCGCTCTCAAGAGAATGCCAAACAGCCCCATGAAAAGGCTGCTACTGGCGATCAAGAAGGCCAAGTCCAGCATCCGAGCCAAGGTCGGCACCCGTTTCATGTCATCAAGAATCTCTTGGCTACTGAGGAGGTGCGCTTCAAGGGGCTGGCGGAGAACAAGGCGCAGTTGTTTATCTTGTATGCCCTCGGCAATCTGGTGCTGGCAGGACGATGCCTGGCTCATGTTGACTGGGCCAGTTTGTCTTGAATCCGGCCTCACAGCTGGAAAACACGGCTATTAGGGAAAAACAGACCACCTGAGGTGGTCATGAAATGACCACTGAGACGATGATCTGACTAGGCTGAGCGGTTCAGCCAATCAGAAGCGAATTGTTCAGCGGTTCCCTTAGTCTCTCCAATGATTCATCTTTTTAGAATATGTGTAGCTAGTGATTTTTTCTATATCAGAAAAAATCGCTTCTAAGCCTTGATTCAGCGGATTCCCAGCTTGAATTCGGCGTTCTACCCAGCATATCCACTCCGCCAGCGCTTTCTCTCCCACCTTGCAGTCTGGAGTGATGTCGACCTGCTTGAGGGCTTCTAGGAAGTTACGTGCATGCTCGTAATGCTGCCATGTGTCGGCAATTTCGAGAAACCGTTGCCACTGATTGTCGTCACGCTTGCGAGCCTGCTCGACCAAATAGCGCTCATGGGCTGCTATGTCAGCAAGCCGCTTTTGCTCCAACCTTTCCCGTGTCTGCTGTGCTAGTATCGGAGCAACCTGTCGTAGTGTCTTGAAAATCTCAGAAAGAAGCTCTTCCATGGGAGATTCGTCAGTTTCCAGCCATTGGGTCTTGAAACCTGAAGGAAGGTAGCGCTTGACCTCAAAGATGAGCTTTCCCGTGGGCTGAAGCTCCTGCCGCCACTCCTTGTCTCCGGGCCTGTGCCAGCGTTTCTCAGTATCGGTTAGTGGGCGGCGAATCTGTTTTTGCTTTTCGCGAAGTTGAAAAGGGATCTTCTCCCCTTCTAACTCGACAGCCAATGACCTGCGTTCCTCTTCCAGGGCTTTGCCTCCTACATTCTCAATAGCTTTGAGAAAAGTATCCAAAATGCGATGGCGGCGTCGATCCATGGGGGAGAAGGGTGTAGGAGGGAAATTAATCCAGTGGTGCTGCTTGGCTTCCTCCTCCCTCTGCTTGTGTTCCGCAAGCCAGCCCGCGATGATCCGATGTGCACGCCCCAGCTTAGCTGGTACCACCAAGTCATCATCTCGCCTGGACTTGGTAGTTTTTGTTGATACCACTGCATCCAGATCGGCTGCTGGATGAGTTGTTGTACTTGGACCTTCTTCATGGCAGGAAGGTGCTGGCTTTTTTTTGCGATGGACGGTAGGAGCAATAGTTACCCATATTGACTCCGGAGATGATTTAGGAAGTTTCGGTTGATGCACGGCCTTTCCAGCGGCGACGCGTGACCAGTGGCCTGAGGTAGGGGTTGGAATATTTGCTCTTTCACAAATATCCTTAAGCTTTTGGCCCGAAACGCCATACAGTTGTGCCAAGTGGCTCATCGGACGCGACCACACCTGTTCGTAAAGCCTCTCACGCTCTACTTTTGTGACTGGCATATTCAACCTCCTTCCATAGTCTGCCTACCAAAAACCATAAAACACCTGTTTAAGCACTCGAATAATGCAGCAAAGGACCTACTACTGATGTACCTGCTGAACCTAGAGGCTGTGGTATCAACGCGATTTATCGTTCAGGCTATTGATCATGATGGTAAGGAATGCACTCCCCGCAGGGTGATGGAAGTCGTCGTGTCGTGTTTACTGCAACAACTGACATTATGGCTGATTGATCATCGATGATGGTGAACATGTTTTCCTTGGGCGCTCCTGACAAGCCTTCTAGTCTAGCGACATATTTAGACACGATGGTTCATGGGTCAGCCATGGTCGATGATGCGTTACATACCCTATATCCTGTTGCTGGTCACTATCCCAGCTAAGATGGCACGTTGGAAAGAGGCTGGAGGGCGGTCAACTTGGCACGATAGCTCACCGGAAGCGAAGAGCCCGTAGGGTATGGAGGATCCTCGGCTCTATCCAGTTTGGCACCCCCAGCTGGGCAGGATTGCTCGCCTCTCACCTCACCAGCCGGGTGCGTTGCCTACACCACATCCCCCCCAGGTCCCCATGGGGCATGAAGGTATTCCGTGGCGCATGAAGGTATTCCGTGGCGCATTCTGCGCGCCGATAGCTGATAGTTGGGCCGAGAGGTAGGGAGAATCCACGGCTCTATCCAGGTTGGCAACCTCAGATAGGCCCGATGGCCCGCCTCTCGACCCACCAACCAGGGTGGGTTGCGAATACCATATCCCCCCCCAGGTCCCCATGGCGGATGAAGGCATTCCGTGGCGCCAATCAAGGCATTCCGTGGCGCAGCCCGCTTGCTGGAAGGTGAAAATAGGGCCGTAGCGTATGGAGGATCCTCGGCTCTATCCAGTTTGGCACCCTCAGATAGGCCCGATGGCCCGCCTCTCGACCCACCAACCAGGGTGCGTTGCGAATACCATATCCCCCCAGGTCCCCATGGGGCATGAAGGCATTCCGTGGCGCCAATCAAGGCATTCCGTGGCGCAGCCCGCTTGCTGAAAGGTGAAAATAGGGCCGTATGGTATGGAGGATCCTCGGCACTATCCAGCTAGGCACCCCCAGCTGGACACGATTGCCTGCCTTTCGCCTCACCAGCCGGGGTACGTTTCCTACACCACATCGCCCCGGGTCCCATCTGCGCATGAAGGTATTCCGTGGCGCAGTCCGCTTGCTGGAAGGTGAAAATAGGGCTGTAGGGTAGGGAGGATCCACTGCCCAATTCCTGTGGGCTCCGCTCAGCTCGGCACGATGGCCCGCTTTTCACCTCACCCCCTCGGTGCGTTGCCTACACCACATCGTCCCAGGTCCATCTGGGTGTGAAGGTATTCCGTGGCGCATTCTGCGCGCCGCTGGCTGAAAGTTGGGCCGTGGGGTAGGGAGGATCCACGGCTCTATCCAGGTTGGCACCCCCAGATAGGCCCGATGGCCTTCCTCTCGACTCACCAAACAGGGTGCGTTGCCTACACCACATCTCCCCAAGTCCCCTCTGCGCGTGAAGGTACTCCGTGGCGCAGCCCGCTTGCTGGAAGGCGAAAATAGGGCTGTGGGGTAGGGAGGATCCATGGCTCTATCCTGGTTGAGCCAACTCGGCTGGGCCCGATGGCCCGCCTTTCGCCTCACCAACCGGGGTACGTTGCCTACACCACATATCCCCAGATCCCCATAGCGCGTTGAAGGTATTCCGTGGCGCTCCCGCTTGCTGGAAGGTGAAAATAGGGCCGTAGGGTAGGGAGGATCCTCGGCTCTATCCAGTTTGGCACCCCCAGCTGGGCACGATAATTCGCCTCTCACCTCACCAGCCGGGGTGCGTTGCCTACACCACATCTCCCCAAGCCCCCTCTGCGCGTGAAGGTACTCCGTGGCGCAGCCCGCTTGCTGGAAGGCGAAAATAGGGCTGTGGGGTAGGGAGGATCCATGGCTCTATCCTGGTTGAGCCAACTCAGCTAGGCCCGATGGCGCGACTCTCGCCTCACCAACCGGGGTACGTTGCCTACACCTGAACCGCCCCGGGTATTCTAGACATCCGTCAGGCTCTGGGTGTAACACCGCTCGTACTCGATGGGAGACAGCCCATCGCCCTCAGGGTATTCGCGGCCGCCGAAGATCCCGAAACATGAGCAGAGCCAGCGTCAGCGCCGTAATCGGCAATACGAAGTAGAGCATCACCACGCCAAATCCAGGCAGGGCATCGTGGCGTGCCGCTGCCAGTAGCAGATAAAGGGTATATGCCAGGTAGTACCCCAAAAAAACGCCTCCTTCCCAGCGGCTGATCTGGCCTCCGGTAAAGCAGATCGGTAGGCACGCCAAGGCAACCGCGATCATCACCGGCAAATCGAAACCGATCATGGCTTCCGAGAGAGCAATACCTGAGGGAGCCAGCAGGCCAGTGAGACCAAGAACGCCGAGAATGTTGAAGACGTTGCTGCCCACCACGTTGCCCACGGCGATGTCGCGTTCACCGCGCAAGGCCGCGATGATTGAGGTCACCAACTCGGGTAGCGATGTGCCCGCAGCGATAATGGTCAGCCCGATCACCTGATCACTGACTCCCAGGTAGGCGGCGAAGGCCACGGCACCCTCGACAAACCAGCGCGAACCGATCACCAGCAGGCCCAGGCCGCCCGACACCAGCAGCAGGTCAATGACCCAGGGCGGTGAGGTCCTGGTGGTGGATTCAGGACTGGCAGCACGCCTGCCCTGACGCAGCAGGAAGGTCGTATAGGCGGCGAGAGCGGTCACGAGCACCAGACCATCGAAGCGTCCGATGGCCCCGTCCAGCGACATCAGTAGCACCAGCACCGACAGGGCTACCATCAGTGGGATATCGATGCGCACCAGTTGCTGGGCCACCGCCATTGGCACGATCAGTGCCGAGAGGCCGAGGATGAACAACACGTTGAATATGTTGCTTCCTACTACATTGCCCATGGCAAGCCCGGCTTGACCGTCCATAGCCGCCTTGAGGCTGACTGCCAGTTCCGGCGAGCTGGTGCCAAAGGCGACGACTGTCAGGCCGATGATCAGCGATGAGATACCCAGGCGGGCGGCCAGCCGTGAAGCTCCCCGGACCAGCCCTTCCGCTCCAACGATCAACAGCACAAGCCCAACTACGAAAGCGGCGATGGTCATTCCCGTATCCCCTTAGCCTAGTGAGGAGCCACATCATGCCCGTTCTTCATCCTAGGCCAAGCGTCGGTGCGCGCAGCGGGAATCTCCAACCGAGTCGCTGGGGGGGGATAAAGGGGCAGCTCGTGGTTGCTGATGCAGGCTTCATCGGAAGGTATGTTGAGCGGAGGTATACATAGCGGGGATGACGTCGTCGGGACTCCGTTTCCTCCTCTGGTAGCCAGGTTGCCTCCAGCTGCTTCTTATACCCCAGGCAGTGAGGCACTCGCGGGTGCCTCATTTGTCGACCACCGACTGGTCTAGCCTTTACTGTAGTAATCGACTCTGCCGCCGCAGGTGCTGACGTAGTCAGTCAGATTGCCTCGGCGGTCATGCCAATACATGGTTTTGCAGCGGGAACCATATCCATTGCTGGTATCGACATCACTTGGCTTGCCAAGGATATCGATGACGTCCTTCTCTTCCATACCAATCAGGATGATTCCGCGACTTCGAGCCTTTACCAAGTCATTCCGGCTGATCCCCATACCTCTGGCGCGGTCTGCTACCGAACTCGGGCCTGAGGACGGGCGCATTGACGTGCTGCCTCCAGTATTTTTCTCGCCACTAGAGCGTCTAGTGCTAGGTAGCGGGCGAATAGGGTGCCGCTCAGGAGCTGAATAGCTAGAAACGCCGCTACCCTGGAAGGCCTCTCCTCCCGGACATTGATCGCTGTACGAGCCATCAGGGCACTTCATGACCTGGGCGTGCACGGCCAGCGGCATTAAAGCTATAGCCATCGCGATGAGTCGCATTCTGTCCTCCTTGGCAAGGCCGTTAGGGTAGCAGCTAGCACGGCGTATATTTTCCTTCATGGGCAATGGATTACAGGATATGTCGGCAATTTCTTACATAGACCTCCTCCCACCTATGACCGACGTAGCACCAATTTGACACGACTCAAAGCTACCATTCGCTAATCGTCTGAAGGTTGATTAGGCTGTCATGTGAAAGTATGTATCTGCCTGATGCCGCTGTGTCTCTAAATGGCGACGCTTTGGGCTTCCATGGAAGGGGAGGCGTTTGCTCGCGCCAGGATTCCCTAGCGGTAGCGTGCCTGCTCATATGAAGGGGATGCGTTCAAACTCGGTGTATCAGGTGAAAGACACGGAACGACTCAAAGCGATTATACAGGTAATGGTTGGGGCCACCTAAATCCGGATTATGCAGCTGTCACGATGTCCGGTATTATACTGTCAAATTTTAATTAATTTTAATAACATAAATAATGTTTACGTACGGTACAATGTTGCTGAGCGCGCGTTAGCATGCAAGCGGAATATTAAGCATGCTATATAATACGAGCGTTAATAAGCAAAGAGTTGGTGGGTTCGGGAAAGAGAGGCTGTATCGGTATAGCTAACATGCAAGGCGGATACGTTGATACAGGGAAAGCTCAGTAATGCTCGCGATCAGGAATTTAGTAGTTCAAAAAGTTAGCTCATTGGCCAAGGTGCGCTGATAAATCATAATCAAGAGGTAGCCATGCTTAAAATTACTGGACTTGAAAAGTTGCAAAAAGAGCTAAAAGAAGCAGAGCAAGCATTGAGTGAATTGGATGGCGAGTTGGGCGTCGTTAACTTTGACCCTCATGATCCTGCCAGTATTGAAGCTGCTATCCAGTCAGTGAATCGAATGATTGATAGTCGTGTTGAACCGCACGTCGATAACCCTATTGTCGGGTCGCTTGCCGATCAAATGAAAGATAGCTATAGAGAAAACATTCTCCAAAAAGCCGCTGAGGCCCGATTGCAGGCTGACGAGGATAAATGATGGCTCACGATATTTTCGCAGAAATTAACAACGCTGTTTTTGACTTACAAAATTCGCAGTTACAGACGTACGAACGTCCATTGAAAAAGCTTGCCCAATTGTTGCGGCATCCTGATCTTGAACCTTACAACGAGGAACTGACGAAAGGGGTCGACCTCGATGCTTTCATTGCGGAAAGCGAAAAAACTGGGGGTAGCATGGTTGGAAGCGCCCAGCTTGCGTGGCCAGATGACCCCAACAAAACGATGGGGTTGACGTTACTTTTGATCGAGAAACTAGCCGATGATCCTAGTTACGCTACCAACTTCGCCCATCATTTTTTCTATTCTGGGAAGAAAGTCATCGCCGGTATTCATGCGCTTACTGGGCAGCTTATCATCCCCTTCGTTCGTGATTACAAGAGCTATGTTCAATCAAAGGGAAGTGCTGAAACTGTGTTGAAGCCACCATTCTCACGAAAGATATTTATTGTTCACGGGCATGACGATGGTGCGCGCGAAACAGTGGCTCGCTTTCTGGAACGTATTAGTTTGGAGGCAGTCATTCTCCATGAACAGGCCAATCAAGGAAGAACCATTATCGAAAAGGTCGTTGCGCACAGCGATGTTGGGTTTGCGGTAGTCCTTCTCACACCAGATGATGAGGGCTGCGCAAAGGGAGGTAAACCCGAGCCACGGGCTCGGCAGAATGTATTATTGGAACTTGGCTATTTCATTGGCCGCTTGGGCCGAGACAAAGTATGCGCCCTCAAGCGCGGCACGTTGGAAATTCCAAGTGATTTTGCAGGTGTCGTCTGGGAGACAATGGACAGTAATGGTGGCTGGAAGCAGGCACTTGCGCGAGAACTTGAAGCGGCTGGTCATAGTATAGATTGGAACAAAGTCATGCGCGCTTGATATGCGCGCGCTACCACCGAAAGAGCGTTGTAGCAGTTATAGTATATGGTTTTTCTTCGCCTAGATTTATTAATGGACGGTATTGATTTCTAGAAGACATCAGAAGCTTATCAGGGAAATGCTTTAACAAACCCAGCCAGAGGAACTTCCACACTGCGTGTTCCAACTCATACTTGCTACGCTTCACATCAGCAAAAACTAAATTAATGCTTCTGGCTGCATGCTGGAATTCAGTTTTCTTTGATGGAGCACGGCCAAAAAAATCCCCCTGCTGCCAATGGAGTAGGCCAAGTCCAGCCCCACGAGTGGCCAGAGGTCTTGGCAGGCGATGCCTCCTGCACGATACTGTATAAATATCAGGTATCGATAGGAGGCCATCATGTCCCACGACGCGCTCACCCGTGCCCATCCGGCACCGCCGTCCCTCCCGCTCCCTTTTCCGTTGACGCTCACGCGTGGCGGGCTCTCTGGCTTTCCCAGCCCGGCCCAGGACTACGAGGGCCGCACGTTGGACCTCAACGAACGGCTGGTGAAGCGAGCGTCCTCGACCTTCTTCATGACGGTGACAGGCGACAGCATGGAAGCGCTCGGCATCCATGCTGGCGATCTCCTTGTGGTCGATAGCGCTATCGAGCCGAGGCCGGGACACATCTTGGTGGCGTCAGTGGAAGGGGAGCTGGTGGTGAAGCGCTATGAGCTGCTGGGCAATCGCCCCTACCTAACCTCAGGTAACCCCAGCTATCGACCGATCCCGGCTGCTGACCTGGAGTGCCAGGCATGGGGCGTAGTGCGTGCCGTGGTTCATGAGTACCCGGTGTAGCCTGGAAGCCAACGCTATGATCGGGCTCATCGACTGCAATAACTTCTACGTTAGCTGTGAGCGGGCCTTCCAGCCCCGTCTGGAGGGTGTTCCCGTGGGGGTGCTCTCCAACAACGATGGTTGCGTGATCGCACGCTCCAATGAACTCAAGGCTCTGGGCGTGGAGATGGGCACGCCGGCCTTTGAGCTGAGGCCGCTGCTGCGTCAGCACCGGATCCAGCTGCTGTCGTCTAACTACGAACTCTATGGCGACATGTCTGCTCGGGTACAGCATGTGCTGGAGGAATTCTCGGCAGGAGTCGAGCCGTATTCGATCGATGAGATGTTCGTGCGCTTCGACGGCTTCGCCCCAGGCCAGATGCATGCCCATGCGCAGGAACTGTTCACCAAGGTACGGCGCTTCACGCATATCCCCGTCAGCGTTGGAATTGCCCCAACCCGCACCCTTGCCAAGCTGGCCCACGGGGCGGCCAAAAAGATACCGATCTATGGCGGCGTCTGTGTACTCAGTCCCGGCAGTGCTGAGTGCGAGGCGTTGTTGCGGCAGGTGTCGCTAGGTGATGTATGGGGTGTGGGACGTCGGCTGGTCGAACGGCTTGGCCTGCTTTGCATGCAGACGGCATGGGACCTGGCACAAGCGGAGCCGAAACAGATTCGCCAGCGCTTCTCGGTGACCCTGGAGCGTACCTGCCTGGAGCTGAAGGGCGTTCCCTGCATCGAGATGAACGACCCGGGGGAGGCGCGTCAGCGGATCATGACCTCGCGGTCCTTTGGCCGTCTAACCGACAACCGGCAGGAGATCCACCAAGCGATCCGTCAGTATGCTCAGCGCAGCGCCGAGAAGCTACGTGCTCAGGACAGCGTGGCGCGTGCCGTCTACGTATTCCTCAAAACCAACCGGCACCGACCTGACCTTCCGCAGTATTCACCCAGCGCGATTGTGGAGCTGCCAACGCCCAGCGACGATAGTCGAGACATCCTGCATGCCGCCAGCCAAGCATTCGATGCCATCTATCGTCCATGTTACCTGTTCATGAAAGCGGGTGTGATGCTGGTCGATCTGGTGGATGCCAACCGGCAACAGCTCTCGCTGCTGGATACTACGGAGAGCCGAGCCGACCGTGAGCGTAACGACCGCCTTATGGCGACCCTCGATAACCTCAACCGCCGGATGGGTCGCGGCACCGTGACGTTTGGGCGCCCCTCACCTGGTGCTGCCTGGCATCTCCGTTGCGCTAACCGCACACCGCGCTGGACGACGCGCTGGGACGAATTACCCAAGGTGCGCTAATTCCTCACTGGCACAGCAGGTCGCTAGTCTGGATCTCCTGCACCCTGGCGGTACCAAGTCCGTTAACACGGGTAAGGTGATCAGCAGATGCCCACGGCCGCGCTTCCACGATGTCCTTGGCTCGGGCAGGGCCGATGTGAGGCAGCTCATCCAGGCGCGAGACACTGCTGGTGTTGAGATCGATGCACTCAGGTGTCGAGGCGCGGGGCACCGAGGTCCCGTCAGTGGCGTGCTCGGGGTGCAGCTTGGCACCGCTCAGGCCGACATAGACCGGTGCGTGGTCGGAGATGCGGTCACGGGCCTCCTGGTGGCCCATGGTTAGGAGGTCCGGGAAGCGCAAAATGCCGCGATCGGATGAATCCAGGACAGAGGCGTCGTACCAGATGTTGTCATAGAGGTTACTGTAGCCACCCGCTGTGGTGGAAAGGGTAGTGAGCCCGTCGGTGATCGCTGGTTCCGCGCCGAGCCTTCTCAGTGGTGCCCAGCCAGCGTGGTCCGGAGCCAGATTGAAATCGCCCATCAGCAGCCGTGGGGTTCCTTGTGCAATCTCGTCCAGCCATTGCCAGTAATCGGCCAGGGCCTCAATCTCCGGGAGTCGGTGACTGACGCCGTCGCCGTAGACGACATGAACAGTGGCGGTGGTGAACACGTCATCAGTCTCCAAATCACGGAAACGAGCCGCATAGGGCTCACGGCTGAAGACATCACCGTGATCGAGGAACACCACCGCGCTGTCCGAATAGGCGACCTCGCTCTCGCGCCAAAGGAAGGCGTAGTGCTCGGTGTACGACGAGTGGCCCAGCTCACGGCTGGCCATGGAGGACCAAGCCTCGCCGGAGATGGCTTCAACTTCTTGCTCTAGTCGGGCCAGGGCCGAGGTATCCATCAGCTCTTGGATCGCGAGCAGGTCGAAGTGGTTGGCCACATGGGCCACCTGAGGCATGGCCTTGTCGTTGTTCCAACCGAGGTGCTTGATGTTCCAGCTGCCCATCAGGACATCGGCCTGCGTGGACAGGGGGAGGAGGGCCAGCCAGGCCACGAACAGACGAAGGACCATTTCCAGTGTGCTCCATGCGTGAAACGAACTATGGTCGTTGGCGCAGGGACAAATATCAATCGGAGCCCGAGGTAACAGGCTCGATCAGTTTGGGATCGTTCTCGGCGGGCTTGTTGACTCGAGATGACACTGGCCAGTGAGTGATGTGCTCAGCGCTCAGGTGATGAATGATCTGGCGCAACGTCTCGCGTTCGGTCATGTCCGAATCGAGCCATGGCTCCAGGCTCTCGTCATCTAGCACTAGCGGCATGCGGGGATGGATCTGCTGGGCAACTCCGCGAGCGGGTTCGGTCAGGATAGCGCAGCCGGGTGCACCGTCTGCGCGTTCGGCCCAGATGGCTGCCAGCCAGATGGGCTCCCGATCCTCCCGGCACAGGAAGTGAGGTTGCTTGTGACCATCAACTGCCACCCACTCAAACCATCCATCGGCCGGTACAAGGCAGCGATGATGGGAAAACGCTCCTTTGAAGTAGCTGGAGGTGGCCACCTTCTCGACAGTGGCATTGATCGGCTCGGGGGCGTTCTCCTTGGCCCACTGAGGCTTGTAGCCCCACCATACCTGATCAAGCAGCAGAGGAGAGTCGTTATCACGCCGTCGGGCGGCAGGAATCCAGGTGCCGGGAGGGATGTTATAGCGTGCCTGCCATTGCGTCTTTGCTTCGGGCAGACCGAGGCGACGCGTGATGCGCGGAGGATCCGAGAACAGCGCGAAGCGTCCACACATGGGTCAGTCGCTCCTGTTGATTTCATCGGCCTCGACCAGCAGCTGGCTGATCAGCTGAGAGGCATTCTGCCCCGACGCCTTCTTGAGATGGTTGAGTGCCGCCTCGGCGTCGAGTGACAGCTCGATTATCATGGTTTTGGTCGGTGCTGGGGCAAACGCGGTACCCGTGTTTGCCAGCCAATGACGGAGTTCCACCAGTCGAGACACGCCGATGCCTGTTGGTTGACCGCGTTGGATCCTGCCGTTCTCCCACGCCTCAACCAGGGCCTCTCGGCTAGTGATACCGGCCTCACTGAGGCAGTGCATGGTGCGAGTGCTTAGCCCCTCGTGCCAGGGCGGAGCCTGCTGGGCGATCTCGGGCCAGCGACCGATCCAAAGCTGGATGGCACTGGTCGGCTTGCCCATCGCATCGGCAATGTCGTCGATGGCATAACCCTGCTCCTTGAACTGCTAGGCTCGCCTCGCGAGCGTCTCGACTCGTATCATGATGAAGAGCCTCCCTGCTGGTCACGATGTCAGCATAGCAAGTGCTGGGATAATAGAGGGACTGATCGTCGTATAAGACGAGGAGCTAAAACACTCGGGATGTATATGGTGTGCTGGTGTGAGATGATTAATTTGGCTTATTAAAGTAAAAGACAGCTGACGAACCTAATCCGTCATGCTGGGAAAGGCTGCGAGCACGTTCATATTGGGATATACAGCATGCATGATAATTGGTGTTATACTTCTGAGCTATGCTTAATTCATAAGGTTTTCAATGGGGTAATGGATGGTCGAGCTTGCAGAATAACGCTGTTGAACGAGCGTGCGAGTTCATGTTAAATATCGAGCAAGCGTCCTAATATCTGTTGGTTGAATTGATGAGCTATTTTCATGCAATCAGTCTGGCCGATTTTCTGCCCTGTAATAATTTTGCAATCGCTGGGCGGATTTGGTCACCGAATTATCTAGCTTTTATTGAACCAGGTTTGGGGGCAGTACATAAGCCTGTCGAAGATTTTTCGATTGAAGATCTTCGCCAAAACGGTTACCAAGGTGGCGCTGTAACCCCCAGAAGCGCAACGACCTTGATCAAAGCGGCAATGTTGCGGCGAAGGTTACACATGGTGGATGGCCACGGGAACGAGATCCTTGTATCTGCACAGGAAAAGCAGAGAATTCTGGAATTGTCTGAAGCAGAGTTGTCGCTGGAGCAATTGAGGAGATCGGATTACCCAGACAAAGTTAGTCGGCTTTCATGCGTTTGGTTAGCAGATGAAAACGAAGAGGGAGCCAAACACATTGAGAGAATGCTGGGAGATCAAGTTTATATGGTCAGCGTGAAAATCACCAATCAGATTGCTCTCTCGAAAGTTAACACACACTGGTTCGATGAGTTTATCAGAACAGGTGATAAGGACTACGCACATCGCTATTGGGCTGGGGATGCGGCTCCACATGGCGGCAGTTGGGAGTATTTACTCGATGGGGAAATTGTTATTTCCGATCCTGAACAATTGGAATACATTCGAAGTTATGGGAGTATGCTGCCATAAGTCACACAACAATCGGCTGCAAACCGACCGGGTTTCGACGCTTCGCGACTCCAAAACGGCACGTGAGCCTGGCGTTGGGTTGTTTGCGAGAGGAGTCACATGACCGAAACCTCGAAAGTGATGACGGAAAGAATTGTATATTCGGGCTGGGACTTTCAGCAGGCCCTTTCAGCTCTTACTTTTCTACTTGACGAATGCGACTTTGAGCAGGAGTATAACTATGTCGACTTGAGAAGATTCCGTTGCTTTGAAACCGCCATGATCGTCGCATTTTCACGCCCGTTTAAAGTAGGGCGCGGAAGGAGGCCGTTTGATCTAGAAGTAATTGGATTTGAGATGTCGACGGCGGAAATCGGGCTTAAGAAAAAAATACTATACCTGAGGGATAAATCAGTAAGCCATTCCGACGAAGAAGAGATGGAGTTTCTCATATCTTCAATTAGGCCTTGCGATGATCATGGAGTGAGGATGCCCTTGGAGCGCTTCCAGGAGGGTCTGCAATTTGACGAGAGGGAGTTAAGAGAAATCGAGGGACTTATTCGAGAAATACTTCGCGCTATTGCGATATTCAAATTTGATTTCGTCCAGGCGAACCCTGATGAATTTGATCGAATTAAAAGTAAAAAGCCCTAACAATCAGCATAACGGTGAAAACCGCGCCAGCCCAGTTTCGCGTGTGCTGGGCGTTATACATCTGAAAATCTAAATGACCGCTTTTGGCAGAATGACGTCTTTCAGCCTATGCTGATGAATATATCACGTCAGCTCGGGACCCTCTAGCAATGTACAGGCAAAGACGTATGCGCGTTTATCCAATACCAGAGCAAGCTACCTAATCACCGATAGTTTTTCAACGTGAGGAACACATGGACCCAATTTCAGCCTTGTTTGCAGCGGTATTGGATAGCACTTCAAGTGCTGTGAGCAATCATATGCAAGAGTCGTTGGGAACAGAGGTTAAAACTGTCGTAGTTGATCACCAAGATCAGAGCATTTCGTTCCAGCATCAATTGTGGCGCATACGTGACAAATCTGTCTGTGTAGACAAAAGAGACAGAATGGCCGATTTCTCCAAGTGCACCTTGGCAGCAAAGGAATTCTTTGTTGATGCATGCCGTTATCTTCGCGAGAGTCGCGGAAGCGGATTGAAATACGACAAGACGAAGAATATGTACTGCGCAGCGTCTGGCTCCTTCAGACCTACCATTGCTTTTGTTGCCCCTGCCAGCCAAGCCTCTCCACTTGAGTTGGCGAGAAGGGAATGCAACAGACTGGTTCTTCAGCAATCGGCAAGCGCTGAGGCCCGCGAAGAGGCATGTGAACGCTATCGAGCGTTAAAGAGTCAGGAGCAGTAAAAGTAGGGCGCCCATAACTACAGGCATACTCAACATGATGCCTTTTCCAACAATTTTCCAGTGAGATACAACCTTGGATCATTCTTTGTTCATCAATGAAGTCTTGAGACCGTTGTGGTGGGTCATTCCCGTTGTCTTTCTGATTGGTCTCATCAAGACACCTTGGTTTAAAGGCTTGTGCGGTGAAGCTTTGGTTAAAGCGGCCGCCAAGTTTCGGTTGCCAGCTGAGACATACCGGCCGATCCACAATGTTACACTGCCTACGCCGGACGGCTCAACTCAGATTGATCATATCTTTGTGTCTCGATTCGGGATCTTCGTCGTGGAGACAAAGAACATGAAGGGTTGGATCTTTGGTGAAGAACATCAGGCACAATGGACCCAAAAGATCTATCGGAAGTCTTTCAGGTTCCAAAATCCGTTACGCCAGAACTACAAACATGTAAAGGCTTTGGAGAAAGGCCTCGATGTTCCTTCGGCAGTCATTCATTCTATTGTGGTGTTTACTGGTAGTGAGAAGCTAAAGACCAAGATGCCGAAGAACGTCACACGTGGCGGCGGTTACGTGAATTACATCAAGTCGTTTCAGGAAGTCGTTCTATCTGAGGCGCAGGTTCAAGAGGTCTTCACGAAAATCCAGGCGGGAAGGCTTGCTCCCACACGAGAGAGCCACCGAGCACACGTTGCACGGCTTAAAACTCGTTCTGATCCTAATGCGCAGCGCAAATGCCCCAAGTGCGGTAGCAGCATGGTATTGCGGACATCGAAAAGGGGTAAAAATGTTGGGAATCAGTTTTGGGGGTGTACTGGATACCCGAAGTGCAAAGTCGTGCAAAGCCTCAGTTGAGCACTATCCAAAAGAACCTTTTGTTAATGTTAATTATCTTATCCTAAGTATGGAGAAATTTGCTTAGGTGAGTAATATTATTTATACATTGCGGTAAGCCTGCTCTCAAAAAACAAACCTGAAAAAATGGTGAACTATGGGATGTAATGCATGGAACCATCCTCCTGAATGTACCTGCGGCTGGGGTGGAGATGGGCATCTGGGCAAAGGTGGAAGGAGTGGCTTCAGGGAGAAGCATTCAAGATACCAGGCAAGCACAAAATCAACTATTTCAAGGGATAGTAGCTGCCGTCCGACCCGATGTCCAAAATGTGGTGATCCAGTATTTTTTATTAAACATAATGGGGGTTCAGTCTGGTTGGATCCCCCTCTTTCACCTCCTTGGTATTTGCATCCTTGTTTTGAGGATAATGCGGAGGATAGTAAGCGTAGCCGCTTAGGAGATAAAGACATAAGGAATAGCGCCTCAAAGCTATCCTCACTTGGCGTTGTAACTCAATGTGAGTACTCTGATTACTATCATTCAACAAAGCTATCTATGGAAGCTGAAGACAAGATTATTGTGTTTGAGTGTAGGGGTGACGCCAGAAGCTTTAGCGGACAGCTTTGCGTATATGATGCTTATGAGAGGGTAGTGTGGGATTTTTATGACCCAAAGAAAAAGTATAACTGTATTGGGATGCCAATGGAGCTTGATGGCCCGAGGGAACCAGTGAATAAAGATAAAGTATCAACAAAAAAAGAAAATCCCGCAGGCATAAGGGTTTTATTGAAATGCAAGCTCTGTGAAGCAAGGCTGAAACCGACAGATACCAAAATTTCTAAGCATTATAAAAAAGTCCATAATTGTTTGGTAACAATTTCTGAAGGAAATATAACAGGGGTTCTCATACTAAGCCAGAGAAATTAGAGTTAACCACAAAACCGAAAGCTGATCATCGCTGTTTTAGGGCTCTTCGTCGTTGGGGTTGGAATTCGCCCCCTGAGCTGGGCCAGGATATAACCTCCACGACGACAGGAGGTATGGCATGGACGGCACCCAGATTCTGACCCTCGGCCTGGGCCTGGAAACGCCCTGGATCCTCAAGGACCAGCACCTGCATACCGCCGTGTCACCCCACCGCCTGGATCTCTATGTCGAGGCCGATCGAGGCTGCCTCAACCCCTGCCCAGAGTGCGGCAAGGCCTGCCCGGCACACGACTTTGCCGAGAAGACGTGGCGACATCTGATCTTCTTTCAGCACCACTGTTACTTGCATGCGCGGGTGCTGCGTACCAAGTGCACCGAGCATGGCGTCAAGCGCATCGAGGTGCCCTGGGCGCGGTCTGGCAGCGACTTCACTTTGCTGTTCGAGCAGGTCGCCATGTCGTTGGTCAAGGAGGTGTCGGTGCTGGCCGTTTCCCGGCAACTGGAGATCTCTGACAAGCGCCTGTGGCGCATCGTGCACCACTATGTGGGACGGATGCTGGGTGAGCTGGATCTGTCCAGCGTGGCCACTGTCTGGGTGAATGAAACGGCCTCCCGGCGCGGCCAGCGCTACGTCGCGGTGTTCCTCGACATGCAGCGCAAGCAGGAGCTTGTGATCTTCGCTGTACCGGGGCATGGCAAGGTTACCATCGTGGCCTTCAGCGCCTTCCTGGCGGCGCACGGCGGCGACCCGGACAACGTGGTCGAGGTGGTCTGCGACATGTCTCAGGCCTTCCTGAGCGGCGTTGTCGAGAACCTCCCCAACGCCCAGGTGACGGTCGACTGGTTTCACATCGTGCAGACCTTCACCAAGGCGCTGGACGAGGCTCGAAAGAAAGAACGGAGTGAGAAGGGGCACCCCAAAGCCCTTCGGTGGGCGGTCTTGAAGAGCCTGGAAAACGACAACCTGACCCCCCAAGCAGCTGGCGGCGCACCAAGAGCTGGTGGCCGATCAGAGTGCAGCTGCCGATGCCTGGGTGATCAAGGAGAAGCTGCGCTGGATCCAGATGGCCCCGACGCCCCGAGCGGCTCGGTGGCGCATCACGAACTACCTCAAGGTCATGCGCGAGGCAGTCACCGATCAGCCACTGATCACGCCGATGGCAAAGGCCTTGACGACGCTGGAGCGCCACGCAGAGCAGGTGGTAAGGCGCTGGACTCCGGCCTAACAAACGCCCGTCTGGAGGGCATGAACGGTCTCTTCCAGGCGGCCCGATCACGCGCACGCGGCTACCGGAACGAAGCCAACTTCATCGCGATGATCTATCTGATTGGCAGCCCAGTGGGGCGCCTGATCGATCAGGCCAAATCCACATGAAGTGACGAAGAAGCAGTTTAAGGGATGGCATATGAAGACTGTTAGCATTTTAAAGAACATTGCTTACACCATACTGGTGGCAGGGTTTTCAATAGAAATCTTAGCGGATGAAGAAAAGAAGTATGAGAAATTCACTGACATCAAAGACACTTTGCTTTCCAATGAAATTATTATTAAGTGTTCTGATTATGACCTCAAGTATGTTAATGGTTTTTTAAGAAAAGAACGGTTTTTTTTGAAAAAAGGCCTTGATTGGAAGGAAATAAAAGACTTTGAAGTAAAAGATGCAGGTGTTGTTTTCCATCAATACTCAGATTTTTCTATTCGAGAAGTAAGTGATCTATCTTTAACTCCTTCCATTGAAGATCCTAAAGGTAATGTTATTCATAATTCAAGAGACTTTCTTGAGGTTAATTTTTGGGCAATTAGCTCTCCATTGGTTTTTGAGCTTGATATTTACTCCATGGTTTTGCATGTGTATAACAAAGAGGAAATAGAGGCTCCGGTTGAGGTTAATGAAAGTAAATATATTGAGAGCCAGAAAAACATAGGTGCTCCTAATACGATTTCTATATCATCACTTGAAAATCACAAAATTCTATTGGAAGCTGAGCTTGATGTAGTTAGCGCGCGAGGAGAAAATCCATTTTCTGATTATGACGAAAGGGAAAAAGAGCTTATTGAGGAAATAAGGAATGTAAATGATAGGATAAAAAGACAAGAGAGAACTTCTGAAATTAGAAAGGAAGTTCAGGGGCAGAATATAGGAATGGCAAAAGAAAAACTCCTAGATTATAGAGAAGATGATCTTACAGCAACCGTGCTTCCAGGGGATTTAAATTGGCAGTTTCACTGCAAATAATCTTCTGGTCGCGGGTAATCAATCACCCGGGATCCGACAAGTGCCATATTTTTGATTTTGGAGGTTGTGTGATAAATGCTAAACTGCCATTAGTTGGTTCGCTTCTATTATTCCAAATTTTTTCATTTGCTCATGCGTCTGCCCTTGATGGTGATATGCAGGCGGAATTGGTAGCTAAAATCAATGAGGAATGTGAAGCGCAAGCTCAAGTTCGTGCTAGTGCACAGTGGACTGCTATTTTAGACGGTGGTTTGTCTGGTCAATATCCTAGCGATTATAAAGAACGTATATACTATATATCTTTCGCTAAGTGTGCTCTCACCCAGCAAGTTCTTGTTCTTCAAGATGCGAAGGAGGTTCTTACTGATGATGAATGGTTAGAAGCTGGCGGGCCAGAACAGCTTTACGATCTACGTGAAAAACTAATTGAATTGTATAAAAATAAATAAGATATAAATTGTTAAGTTACTACGATGCAGGTGTAGGGACCCTGATGATCAGATGGTACGGATGAAAACAGCTCCGTAGTGGTAGGGAGGAAACTCCATCTGCTTCTCCAGCTTGAAGCCAGCAGGCTCGATCACCGTCCGAGTATGTTCTCCTGACATGCGCATTGCGGCCTTGGGGCCTCGCGGCTGCCCAAGAACAGTCGTCTGTTCCCGTGGCAGGGGATGCCAATTCACGATAGCAAAGCGGCCGTTCTGCTTCAGGACCTTGGCGACTTCCCGGGCCAGGGCTGTCTTATCCTGTACTCCATGATAGGTGTTGGCGATTAGCATATAGTCCACCGATGGATCCAGAAGACGACTGAGTGCCATGGCGTCCCCAAGTAGCAAGTTGCAATTCAACATCCCTTCGCATGCTGCTTGCGCCTGCTCGAGCATGACTGGGTCGAGGTCGAAACCGATGACGCGTCCCGCGCCCACCTGGCGGGCGATTGCGGCGGTAAAATAGCCATCGCCACAGCCTAGGTCGAGTACCTTCATCCCCGGCTCGATGCGCAAGGCCTTGATGACCCTGTCGGGGTTGGGCCATAGGGCATGCCACCAGCCCCTGTCCGGCATGGCAGTGGCGGGAAACATGGGGTTCGACATTCGTGATCCTTCTTTACCCGCTAGTACTCCTCTCGGCCGATCTTGCCTCGTGCCAATCGCCGGTCCAGGACTACATTTGCGCGTCCATTTCCGAGGAGCGTCCCGCGTCCTCTACTTTTGGCAGCCAGCGCTGCGAAAGGGGGAAGAGGAGCATATGACAGGGATGACCGAGGGAAATCTCCGTATCAGGGTAAACCAATACCACAACCCATGCCGCCAAATTACGGAACCTTCCAGGTTGTCACCCATGCAGGGCGGCGCTCAACCGATGAACTGGTCGGATTCACCGCGTCCGACAAAAGGCTGTGTCTAACTATCCTTACGTTCTTAACAGTGGCAGCGGATATGTGAGCCATGTTCAGGCTCTTGAGCGGCGCCCTGCGATTGCAGCCTAGTCCGAGCAGATGTGATTTCCGTCCATGCTCGTGGACCTCCATCTCTTCTTTTCCACCGACACTCGAGATGAAAGAAAAAATCTCGTTGCGTTTCTATTTGTCGTTAATTATCATGCCACATGTAAATTCAACAGCTAGAGACCTATTCTATGTCAAGCCTCCTCACGGCCTACGCCCAGCACGAGCAACAAAAGCAGCAGCTGGAAAAGCAGCTTGAAGAGATGCGAGCTGATCCACGCCTACAGGCCGAGATTGAGTTCAAGGACAAACTCGAGGCGCTGATGAAGGACTACGAGAAGAGCGCTGCGGATGTCATTGCTCTACTAGACCCGAAGCCTGCTTCTTCTTCAGCAGCGCCTTCAACCGGCGTTCGTCGCAAGCGTAAGCTCAAGATTTATAAGAACCCGAACACCGGTGAAGTCGTAGAGACCCGTGGTGGTAACCAGAAGACGCTCAAAGCATGGAAGGAAGAATTTGGTGACGAGACCGTCGAGTCCTGGCTGGTCCGCACGGAAGACTGATTCAGCACAGCGATAGCCTCCGAAGCTCGATCATCAAGCCCCACATACGCTCAGCGATGTGGGGTTTTTGCTTTCTGGAGGATGTATGCGTCCATGGCGGCGTTTCTCTAGTAATACGGCTTGAGCGTCTCACTAATGAGCGGATAGAGCGCTGTACCCACTCCTGTCAATGTATGGCTAGCGGGATGAAGCTATGTCTTCATCCATCCCAGTTCCGTGCACAACAGGCAGCGCTACCATGGGCAATCGGCTAACATGAGAGTTAGTACGCGTGACAGAAGGGGAGAGGCATGACTCACCCATCACCACCTGATTCAGAAGACCCGCTGGACCGGATCTTTGCTTATCGGGCCTTTGACCTGCGAGATCGGTTCCCTCAGCCCCTGGAGACCTTCCGCGAGGCACTGGAGTGCCTGCAAAGCGACCGTGCGTACCTCCCTTGTTGGAGTGGGGAAATCGTAGCCTATCTGCATGGAGGCGATTCGATTGTCATCCCTGAACGGTTCTTCTTTCGAGATGAACCGGGGTTGTGTCAAGCTATTGTTTTGCCAGAAGATAATGATGAGGTGTGTGTTGATGTAGAGGAGTGGTTACGACAAGAATTGCAATCACCACGCGGGGCAGGGGACTCTTGAGAGAACGCGTGGAGGCAGTTCCGATACTGGATGGTAGTGGCTACATCACTTGCTTGGCCAAGAGTGTGACTGATCTGCATTTCCGCAATATAAAAAAGGTTGCAGGATGTATGTTGTGGTTCTTATCATGAGTATGTTTTTTGGTCTGTTTGATTATGTTTCTATCTGTGCGGTAGCATGCTTTTTATATGCGCTTTTTATCGCATCTAGAATCTGGGGGTACTCACATATCAGAGCATCTCTGTCCGCTCCCATTGGCACTTGGCCTAAGTGATCGACACAACCTCTGATGACGCGGGACAGCATCGGATTGGGTAGGTCATATTCATTATCGACATCATCATAAATAGCGTCATACAGCTGCAATGCGCGTGCTTCTTCCAGCAACACAGCAATAAGCACCTCACCGGCCTCTTGGCGCTCTTCCGAAAAATTAAAAAGTCTTTGTTGGACAGAGAAGGGGAGTGACCCGATAAAATCTGTTGCCTCTTGATAATCGTTCAGAGTGCCTTTCCCTTTGTCCTCCATAGCACCCTCCAGCTTGGGTCTATTCTGTATCAAGTTTTCTAGGTAACTGTCGCTTACGGCCCTCTTTGTCTATCGACACGAGTCGCTCGGGATCCTCAGGGTCGACTCCATATCTCACATCACTGCCAGATACTACCCGTGCTAGTTTTCCGGTGCGACGGTCTTGTTCTAAATTTTCTAGAACGTCGTCCATGTCAATATTTTTTCTCATCAAGCCCCCCTGGTCACTTTTGTAGCATGAAACCAGCAAAACCCGAGGTTCAGGGTGTTTTGCGCAACAGCAGTACAGCCCAATAGCCCAGCGGTCACTTGCCACATACAGGGGTGGGCACTTCCTCAGCGCTCCCCCAACTGGTCAGCCACTTCTCCACTTCGTCAGCGGTTGCGTGAAGGCCGGTGGCTTGGTAGTCCTCCCATGCCTTTAGCGTGTCTTGATTGAGGGCCTCTCGCTTCTCCTCCCGCTCCACGTACTGTTCAATGGCTTCTTGCATGAGCCAGTCCACCGGGCGCAGGCGAGCTTCTGCCAGACGCTGAGCGCGCTCTTTAAGGTCCTCATTGAGCGTGATGGACGTTGGTGTTGCCATGTTGGCCTCCGGATCTAGAGTTGTAGCTAGTACTACTCTAGACCGATCCGGCATGGATGTCGATTTTACCGTAGTGCTGGAACAGCCTCTGGCACCAAGCCGCCTATGTGCCGGGGAGGGGATATTCCACAAGTTGCATCGTAACGCCATCACAACTTTTCAATAGATTGAACATAGCCAATGATTGGGTAGCCTGCTGCTTTCGCGGCTTTTTCTGCGTCGATGCGCGCTTCAAGTTCAGAGATTTTGGAAGACTGGTACTCGAACACCTCATCAAGCAGGCTCATCTTCTTTTCTCTTACAACAAGCTTAATAATGTATCCCGTTTTATACGCAACGCCAGTGTACGCTTTGCCTCGGGATTCTTGAGGTGATTTTTTGGGTTCTTGTTGAGGCAGGTCGATCTTCTTTGCTGAGACACGCCGCTTGCCAAACTGCTCCTGGGCGCGTTGAACCGAACGGTTGTGCTGCTCGACAAATTTCTCCCGTGACGACAATAATGCTTCTTCGAACGCTTGCAGGTCTGTCATTTGCTTCCTCATTGGTTTGAAATAGCTTGTATGTTTTCAGCGCAATCCATGATATCCCCCGCCTTGAACATCATTTCAGATTTTCGTTGGCCGGCGTTGAACAATGGCTTGGGTGGGGTTACGCCATGAATCTTGCTGCCGGAGAGGATGGCCTCCCGTAACTCGGTAACAGTGACCCCAAGCATCAGCGAAGCATTGCGGATGCCAATGCGGGAGTCGCGGAATTCTGGCATATTGAGCAATCCTTTTGGTTTGTGTTATTGAAATTGAATTGCGCCATCGTTTCACCAGTATCCTTGCAGCCACCTCATGCCCTGATGAAAAGCGATTTTAACAAAGGTTCCATGATGATGGCAGTACGATATGATCCCCAGCGTCGTACATGCGTTCCAGCATCATGTTGGTAGCCCCTTGAATGCGCAAGTGATGATCATTGTAAATGCCTGTGGTATCTAGGCTATCTGTGTCGTGCTTTCACGAAGCGCTGATCCTAGATACTCGACGGTTACGGCAATATCTCTGGGTTGTGCTGTTGCGTAAGGGCAAGGCCAGTTTCTCATCAAGCACATCTTTCAGTTGGTATGACACTGAGGAGGTCCGATGGATTCCTGGGTCCATGGGTTGTTACACAACTATACGCTTCAGCGAGTGATTGAAGCACTTGCTCAACAGACTTGACGGGCTTTCAATTGAGCCCCGAGGTAAGACTCGCTAGCTCATGGTGCCTGGCTGAGAGGGCTTCATGCCCCTTGCTAAGCTCCCTTGGGAGCCCCTTCAGAGTTGCCAAACCGGGATGATAACAGATACCTGATGAGTTTGCGTGGCATGTATCAGTTATCGTTGTCAACGTTAGCGAAGGTTGTCTGGATTTCATCAATTCAGATTGTCCGGTGTTCATCAGTCTTCACTCATCGGAACAGGGTCAGGGGCGTGTGAGGTCTCGTCCTGCTTCGTGGTCGGTGTGGTCACCAATCCGGCTCGACGCTTGTCTTTCAGCCGGTAGCTCTCGCCTTTGATGTTCAGCGTGGTCGAGTGATGCAGCAGCCGATCCAGGATCGCCGTGGCGATGACTTGGTCACCGAAGATCTCGCCCCAGTCCATGAACGACTTGTTCGAGGTGAGGATTGTGCTGACCCGCCAGTATGGTGTCTCCCCCGCGACCATCCGGCGCTGGCGGTACCGCGACGAAGTCCATGACCGACCGCACACGCGTCACAACCTACTGGCCACCCTCACGTCTGAGCAGGAGGAGGTGCTGATCGCCGCTCGTGAATTCCTGCGCCTCGGCCTGGATGATCTGCTCGTCGTGGCACGTGAGTTCCTGAACCCTCGACTGTCTCGCTCAGGCCTGCACCGCATGCTCCAGCGGCGCGAGGTGCCGACACTGGCAGAACTGGCTCGGCAGGACGCTGGCGATTATGGAAAGCCCCGGCACAAGCCCTTCAAGGACTACGAGCCCGGGTACGTGCATATCGACATCAAGCACCTGCCTCAGATGCCTGATGAGGAGCAGAAGCGCTACCAGTATGCCGCCATCGACCGTGCCACACGCTGGGTCTATCTGGAGGTCAGGCGCAGCCAGTCTGCCAAGGATGCCAAGGCGTTCATGAAGTGCCTCGAGGAGAAGGCTCCCTTCACGATCCAGACGGTGCTCACTGACAACGGCAAGTCGTTCACCGATCGCTTCACGCGGGCAGGTGAGCGCACGCCCAGCGGCCGCCACCCCTTCGACCAGGAGTGCCAGGCCCATGGTATCGAACATCGCCTGATCAAGCCGGGAAGGCCACAGACGAACGGTATGGTGGAGCGGTTCAACGGCCGCATCAGCGACGTGCTCGCGACCCGGCGCTATACCTCAGGTGAGGATCTGGAGCAGACGCTCAAACGCTACGCTTGGCTGTACAATTACCACATCCCTCAGTAGGCGCTGCATCATCAATCACCGATTGCAGCTATGAAGGAATGGCAGGCCAAGCGGCCGGAGTTATTCACCAAGCGGGTAGTCAATCACACGGGACCCGACACCCTCCTTTAAGGCATTGGCAGTAGCTTCCCTGCTATGCGAAGTACTGCGCACAGAAACCTGGGGAGCACTGAACAGCTCGGTTCTGTTCAGAGGAACCGTTCAGCCTGATCAGGTCAATACCTCAGATGTCATCACAACAGCACGCAAGCGGCCTGACCTTCCTGGTAGCCGTATAACACGGCTACAGCCGAAATAGGACCCCTGTGTGGTTAGAAACTAACCGCTGAAGCTCTCTAGTTACTGCGCTGTGTGCCGAACGCATTTGGCATCAAATTGACCAGCGATTCCCTAGTGGCAATTATAGCTGTTAAAAGAAATTGATGTTTTCAATCATTTATTTCCCAAGGCTGTAGGAGATTGAGTGCTGACTCGAGGCATAGGTTACGGTTGGCAATATCCCCAAAATGACTTATCCATTTTATGTTTTTTATTACTTCTTTATAGTATGGTTGCCCGCGCTCCCTGTTTCTGTTGGCGAGAGTTATCAAAATGCTAGCAGGCTCATTGGCTGGTGTTAAATAATATAAATCGAACCCTAGCTCAAATCCTTCCCCAGATAATTGAATTGCATCTCTATCGGTTTCTGCAACCAGATCCGACGGATCGAAATGTTTGATCCACAACTCGCTGTTGTCAAGCGTGCCGTTCGGAAGCTTTTTTTGCATGAACAAAAAGCGATAAATAGTATCCCCATCGCTGAAAGTCAACAATACCCATTTTTGTATATCTGGATAATCCATCTTTCATCTCCATAAGGCTGATAATGTAAGTTTCGCGATTTCTGCTCGCCTGTCAACCCTGATAGTGAACTATTTTTGCTCTTTGTTATTATTCGATAAATTAATTATTTTGCCATGCTAGTTGTTAAGCCTAATGGTGTGTGTGTTCTTTTTGGTATACCTTAGTGAGCACGGTCTAGTTGGTATCTTTCTTGTACTGATAACTTTGCTTTTTATACCCAAAGCGGTACAATAGATATAAATACAACCAAAACGGTACAAAGAGGTATGCTAATCATGTCCCCCCAAATTTTTGTCCGTGGATACCTTCGAGCTTCCACAGATGACCAAGATGCGAATCGTGCTCGAGAAGTGCTCAAGCGATTTGCTGATGAGTATGATGCTAGGATCGCTGCGTGGTACACCGAAAATGCAAGTGGTGCTCAAGCAGATCGCTCTGAGCTTCTCAGGCTTCTTGCAGATTCAGGTCCAGGCGATGTTCTGCTAATAGAGCAGGTGGATCGATTGACCCGTTTGGCCCGCGCTGATTGGGAATCGCTCAAAGTGGCTATTCAGGTAGCTGGGGTCCGCATCGTTGCCCTTGACCTGCCAACGAGTCATGCAGCGATGCGAGCCACAGGTGGTGAAGATTTCACTGCTCGGATGCTCGATGCTGTGAATGATATGTTGCTAGACATGCTAGCAGCGGTTGCGAGGAAGGACTATGAGGATCGCAGGAGACGGCAATCTGAAGGCATCGAGAAAGCCAGGGCACGAGGGGCTTATAAGGGTAGGCCTGCCAATAATGCACTACATATGAAAGTGGCAGAAATTAGAGCTAAGGGATTCAGCATACGCAAGACAGCTGAGCTGGCTGGGTGTTCTCCTAGTACTGTGCAAAGAGTTTTGGCTTTAAGTAAAGTAACTGGTTTTTGATAGTTCTTGAGTTTTGTTTAAAATGCTGGCCTGTCAATTTTCTGTCACAGCGTCAAAGGAATGATAGGCTATACGGTCGGATTTTTTCGACGCGCGTGGTCAATCACACGGTATCTAACAGCTAATCATACTGGCCATAATCGATTCTCTTGTGTTATGTATGCCTCGATGCAATGATCAATGGATACACCTAGGAGCCAGTATGGCCAAGGAAAGCAAAAAGCCCCTCGTCGAGTTAACTGCCGAAGAGCGACTGTCCATTGCCGAGGGCATCGAGCATCCGTCGCTCAAGAAGGAACTCGCTAGCGTTCCCTTTCCCCCGTCAATGCCCCACGAGCCCTACGAGCAACTTCGCCATCGCGTCATACAGCTCGATCAGTGGCGGCGTATCGCCGATCAAGCTACCTCATGGCCTCGGCAGCGTGTGGTTCGAAACTATATTAAGCATCAACTCAAATTGGCAGGACGCTTGATGCGAAAGCATCATAAGGTTAAAGCGCTGGAGGATGTCGAACTTTGGGGGCATCTTGACGAAGATACCCGCATTCCTCTCGCCTATCGTGCCGTCAAGCCCGTAATGAAGGCTTCAGGTTATAGCAACTATTACACCTCTTCTTCTCGGACCCATCGTGATCGCCTGATCGCCGAGGACTTTGCCACCAAGGAAATGGAGGACCCTAAAACTGCTGAACGGGTGAGACAGATCCTTGTCCATGACATGTTTCGGATTGCGCTCCCGGGCTTGCCTCGCAGCAAGGGACCCCGTCCACGAAGCCCGAAGGAGGCGGCTCACTTCGTTACATTGGCCAACCTAGAGTTGGCATGGCTCCGCTCCTATCCAGCCTCCCCCGACACTGTTCTCGCGATCCGGGCGATGTGCTTTCTCAAGGCCCGTTATCTGGATGACATGACTCATCACTCGGTGATTGAGGTGGCATACGATAACGACTGGTATATGGACGAGTTTCTTCCCCCTGAGGAGCGTACACTCGTTGTTTCTCGCTGGCGTAAGTATCGTGGAAAACTTAAAGAGCAAAAACGCCTCAAGAAAGAGGCGGATCAACGGGCAGAAGAGAAGCGCCGCGCAGAATGGCGGGAGTACGTCGAGCAGTACGGAGGTCCTGCTGGTGCTAATAAATCGCGAACCCGAACGCCCAAGGGAGGGAGTATTCGCACCGTACAGGGCGGCGCCCCTGGACTAGGAAAAGGGAAATCGTAATTTATGACTTGTCGTAATGGTCTGTGTCCTTCCCCTTGGTTTAGGTCCACCTACGATGTGGGACATCGTACCTTTATGCACACTGCTGGGTATAAACAACCGGTGGCATATAGCCCAGCGAGGTGTGCGGTCTCTCATGGCTTTAGTGGCCTCTTCATTGGTTAATTTCATTCATCACATCGGTCAGGCTCAGAAACCAGTGCTGATTCAGGCAGCCACCCCGGAACTCGCCGTAGAATCTCTCGATACGGGATTCTGTGTCGACTTGCCAGGATCTATGTAAGCTAGTGTGACCTTCGGCTTACGTGCCCGAAGAACACCCCCCTTGCTGGTCAGCTTGCGGTTGACCACCAGGTCCTCTTGAAGCAACAAGGTGTGCAGCAACAGGTAACCGTAGCGGGGGTAGCCGCTCGCCATGCGTTCAGCCGAGCCCGAAGCGCCTCTTCGTCACTCGGTATCGCCTAGTAGCGGGCCACCGGTCTTGGCAGACCCTGCAAGCAACAGGCATACCACTGGTTGAGCCAGCCGCCAGTCACCAACTGCGTTACGGCCCGCCGCTTCGCTTCGGGCGTCATCACTTTCTCGAGACGGTCTCCTTGAGGGAGGCATTGTCGAGGGTGTCTTTCTGCCAGTAGTTCCATTGGCCGGGCACCAGATCTCGGAGACGCTTTGCCTCCGATACCTCCATCCCATCTTAGTATATCGATTACGCTTCATCGCGAGATCCACGGAGACCAGGGTAAATGTAGCGGATAGCTTACATTTCCGGTCGGCAGGCTGATGAGGATATAGCCAGGGGGATCCGGGGGGGCATTGTGTTTGCCTCCTCCTTTCGGGGGCGGCATGCTGCGGGGGAGCAGTAGACTAGGCAGGTGCTGCTACTGACGTGCATCCGTCATGAAGTTATCATGATCACCAGACGGGGCCTGGCTTTCAGCGTGTAAAGATAGCTAGCTTTACATCCGATCATGTGGGCGCTCGACCTGTCCGCATCTTGGTCCATTCCTTTACATTTTTCTTTGCTATTTCGTTTTCTAGAGGGTAAAATTCGATGCATAACAAATATTTAGGCAGAAAGACGGCAGCCCCTTTCCATGTCTTATGCCGACTACCGTTCTAAGCAGGGGCCAGCCGTGAAGCTGCTGATTCTGGAGGCCGGGCACTGCCTGAGCCTGGCGCTGGCTCGCGAGGCCAACCGGCGCAGCGACACCGAGCTCACCATCGAGCCGGGCCTGGCGCCCAGCCTCCGGTTGCTCGAGGAGTTGCGGCCGGATGCGCTGGTGATCCCGCCGCTGTCGCGGCCGATCACCGCCGAGCCGGCGGCCGTCACGGCCCATGCCGAGGCGGTCGAGGCCTGCATGGAGGCGTGTCGCGAGGCGGACATCCCGCTGGTGTGGTGCGTCTCCGACCAGCTCTATGAAGACGGCCTCGACGTCCCCATCGACGAGCATGTGATCCCCGAGCCCCGCGACGACAGCCTGAGGCGGCTGATCCGCACCGGCGACCGGATCCGTGCCGAATATCCCCGGCACCTCATCGTGCGGCTGGGCCCGCTGTTCGCCCTGGAGGGCAGCCAGGCCTGGCTGAGCGAGCTGCTTGACACCCTGATGGATGGTGGCGAGGTGCGGGCCGAGTCCGACGTGATCTTCTGCCCGACCTCGGCGGATGCCGTGGCCATGGCGCTGATCGGCATGCTCCAGCAGCAGCACTGCGGGGCCGAGGCTTGGGGCAGCTATCACCTGGCCGGCACCGAGCCGGTGAGCGCCTACACCTTCGTCTCCATGGTGCGTACCCAACTCGCCACGCGGCTCGAAGGCCGTGGCGAACGGGTCGCGCTGGGCAGCGTCAAGGCGCTGAACCACCATCATGACCAGCCGCTGCGTCGCGTGCTGAACTGCCGGCGGGTACTGGACGTGTTCGGCGTCCATCAGAAGCCCTGGCGCCTGGAGGTCGGGCGCATGCTGGATACCTGGTGCCTGGCGAGGGATGACGGCAAGGCGCAAGAGGAGTCGATGTCACGATGAACGTTATCCGCAGCCTGGTCTTCTATGCCGGCTACTTCCTGGCCATGCTGGTCTGCGGCGTGCTCTTCCTGCCGCCGGCGCCCTTCCTGCCGTTGCGCTCCCGCTATCGCCTGCTCAACCTCTACAACCACTTCATCATCGCCTGGTTCCGCCTGGTCTGCGGGGTGCGCTACGACTTCCACGGCCATGAGCGGTTGCCCGAGGGCCCCTGCGTCATCCTCGCCAACCACCAGTCCGAGTGGGAGACCGTCTATCTGCAGCTGCTCCATCCGCCGGTCTGCACGGTCCTCAAGCGGGAGCTGCTGAACATCCCGATCTTCGGCTGGGGGCTGCAGCTGTTGCATCCCATCGCTCTGGATCGCAGCAGGCCTGCCCGGGCCATGAAGCAGGTGCTCACCCAGGGCAAGTCTCGTCTCGACGAGGGGCTCTCGGTGCTGATCTTCCCCGAGGGTACCCGGGTGGCACCGGGAAGCCGGCGGCGTTACAGCAAGAGTGGTGTGGTGATTGCCTGCCGCGCCGGCGTGCCGGTGGTGCCGGTGGCCCACAATGCCGGGGAACGCTGGCCGGGACGTCACTGGGTCAAGCGCCCGGGGCGTCTGTCGCTGGAGGTGGGCGAGCCCATCGAGACCGCCGGCCGCACCTCCGAGGAGGTGCTGGTCGAGGTGGAGGCGTGGATCGAGGCTCGGCTGGCCGAGATCTCCGAAGTGCCGCGCCCGGCCACGGCCGCACCGCCGGCCACAGAGCAGCCGCTGGCCTGACGCTGATCGCCCCCGCAACGCAAGAGGCGCCCCATGGGGCGCCTCTTGCGTTGTGGTCGGAGCAGCGTGAGGGATCAGTCGCGGAACTTCTCCAGCACCAGGCAGGCGTTGGTGCCGCCGAAGCCGAAGCTGTTGGAGAGGACCCGCTCGACCGTCACGCCATCGCGGCGCTGGGTGACGATATCGAAGCCGTCGGCCTGCTCGTCGAGGGTCTCGACGTTGGCGGAGGCGGCGATGAAGTCGTTCTCCATCATCAGCAGCGAGTAGATCGCCTCCTGCACGCCGGTGGCGCCCAGGGAGTGGCCCGTCAGCGACTTGGTGGAGCTCATCGCCGGCGTGGAGTTGCCGAAGACCTCGCGGATCGCCTTGAGCTCGGCCACGTCGCCCACCGGCGTCGAGGTGCCGTGGGTGTTGATGTAGTCGATCTTGCCGTCGACGGTGGCCATGGCCTGGCGCATGCAGCGCACCGCCCCCTCGCCGGAAGGGGCGACCATGTCGTGGCCGTCGGAGGTGGCGCCGTAGCCGGTCACCTCGGCATAGATCTTCGCGCCGCGGGCCCGGGCGTGCTCCAGCTCCTCGAGCACCAGCATGCCGCCACCGCCGGCGATGACGAAACCGTCGCGGGCCTGGTCATAGGGCCGTGAGGCCTTGTCGGGGGTGTCGTTGTAGTGGGTCGAGAGGGCGCCCATGGCGTCGAACAGGCAGGAGAGGGTCCAGTGCTCCTCCTCGCCACCGCCGGCGAAGACCACGTCCTGCTTGCCCATCTGGATCTGCTCCACGGCGCTGCCGATGCAGTGGGCCGAGGTGGCGCAGGCCGAGGAGATGGAGTAGTTCACGCCCTTGATCCTGAACGGGGTCGCCAGGCAGGCCGAGACGGTGCTGCCCATGGTGCGGGTGACCCGGTAGGGACCCACACGGCGCAGCCCCTTCTCGCGCATCAGATCGGCGGCCTCCACCTGGTTGGCGCTGGAGGCGCCGCCGGAGCCGGCGATCAGCCCGGTGCGCTCGCTGGAGACCATCTCCGGCGCCAGCCCCGAGTCCTCGATGGCCTGGGCCATGGAGACATAGGCGAACGCCGCGGCGTCGCCCATGAAGCGGCGCAGCTTGCGGTCGATCAGGGCGTCCAGGTCGATGTCGACGCTGCCGGCCACCTGGCTGCGGAAGCCTCGCTCGGCATAGTCTTCCTTGAAGCGGATGCCCGAGCGCCCGCTCCTGAGCGCCTCCAGAACCTGTTGTGCGTCGTTGCCCAGGCAGGACACGATGCCCAGGCCGGTGACTACCACTCGTCGCATGGGAGCCTCCTGTTCAGAAATTCGCGGTGGAGGTGAACAGGCCGACGCGCAGGTCGTTGGCCTGGTAGATGTCGCGGCCGTCGACGGATACGGTGCCGTCGGCCATGCCCAGGATCAGGCGCCGGGTGATGATGCGCTTGATATTGATCCGGTAGGTGACCTTCCGGGCGTCGGGCAGGATCTGGCCGCTGAACTTGACCTCGCCGCAGCCCAGGGCGCGGCCCCGACCGGGGTGGCCGAGCCAGCCCAGGTAGAACCCCACCAGTTGCCACATGGCGTCCAGGCCCAGGCAGCCGGGCATCACCGGATCCCCGGGGAAGTGGCAGCCAAAGAACCACAGGTTGGGGTGGATATCCAGCTCGGCGATCAGCTCGCCCTTGCCGTGATCGCCGCCTTCCTCATGGATGTGCATGATGCGATCGAGCATCAGCATGTTGGGGGCCGGCAACTGGGCATTGCCCGGACCGAACAGCTCGCCGCGTGAGCAGGCCAGCAGTTCTTCGCGATCAAAGGAGTGTTGCTTGGTCACTGAATCGTTCCGAGAGTCGAGATCATTGTGTGCCGAAAGCGGCCCGGGGCCGCCGGGCGGCTGTGCCTAGTCTACTGTCCACACACGATGAATGCACGCCGTAGGCGGGAGAGGCGGGGCTGGCCTCAGCGGGCCGGCCTTGTCAGGGCAAGCGGACTGCCGAGGCGTCGACTCAGGACCAGGCAGATCAGCGCCCAGGCCAGCGCCTCCGCGGGCAGCAGCCAGGGGGCGAGTTCCACCCC
Organism: Halomonas rhizosphaerae; assembly: GCF_030012485.1. Lineage (NCBI taxonomy): Bacteria > Pseudomonadati > Pseudomonadota > Gammaproteobacteria > Oceanospirillales > Halomonadaceae > Halomonas > Halomonas rhizosphaerae. Next base: position 52,915 of record NZ_JASCQQ010000037.1, on the reverse strand, counting down.
GGCGAGGCGGGCGCCGGCGTAGTAGGAGAGCGGGCCGCTGGTGGCGCCGCCGAGCACGGCCAGCCAGGGGCTTTGCCAGAGCCAGGCAAGCGAGTGGTGAATCAGGGTCGCGAAGAGGGGCCAGAGCAGCCACAGCCATGGCGGTAGCCCGCCGAGCAGGGGCGACCCGTCAGCGAAGTCGAAGCCGCCGGCCAGCGTCAGGCCGCCGTCCACCACCAGCCCCAGCGCGGCGAAGCCCGCCAGCCAGCGCCATTCCCCGGGGCGCGCCAGCCAGGCCAGGTGCAGGGTGAGGATCACCGCGGCCACCAGCAGGCCGACCCCCGAGCCGCCCAGCACGCAGGCGAACCAGCCCGCCTGGAAGGCGGCCAGGTTGGCCAGCATCTTCACGGGGCTATCGGATCGGGTGACCATCGCGGATCACGCCGCCCCGGTGAGCGGCGCCGGCCGTGCGCCGGGCTTGGCCAGCAGCAGCTGGCAGGTGCCGATGGTGCGCTCCATGAAGCCGCCCTCGCAGTAGCAGAGATAGTAGCGCCACATGCGGATGAAGCGCTCGTCATAGCCGAGTCGGCGCACGGTCTCCAGGCTGGCCTCGAAGCGATGACGCCACTCGCGCAGGGTGCGGGCGTAGTGCTGGCCGATCTCGTCCAGGTCGACGACGTTGAGCGAGGTGTGGCGGGTCAGTCCGTCGAGGATGGCGCGGTGCGACGGCAGGAAGCCCCCCGGGAAGATGTAGCGCTTGATGAAGTCCATCTCGCGCTTAGCCTCCTCGTAGCGCTGGTCGCGTATGGTGATCGCCTGCAGCATCGCCTGGCCGTCATCGGTGAGCAGCCGGTCCAGGGTCGCCAGGTAGGTGCCCAGGTACTGGTGGCCCACCGCCTCGATCATCTCCACCGAGATCAGCCGGTCGTACTGGCCCTCGAGCTCACGGTAATCCTGCTGGAGCAGGGTGATGCGCTCGCCCAGCCCCTCCTCCTCGATGCTCCGCGCCGTGAAGGCATACTGTTCCGCGGAGATGGTGGTGGTGGTCACGCGGCAGCCGCGGGTCTTCGCCGCATGGATGGCCAGCCCGCCCCAGCCGGTGCCGATCTCCAGCAGGTGGTGGTGGGGCTGGACATCGAGCTTCTCGAGCATCAGGTCGAGCTTGTGGGTCGAGGCCTCCTCCAGGCTCGCCTCGGGGTGCGGGAAGACCGCGCTGGAGTACATGCGGTGGTCACGGTCGAGGAAGGTGGCGAACAGCGCATTGCCGATGTCGTAGTGGGCGGCGATGTTGCGCTTCGATCCGCTCAGGCTGTTGCGCTGCAGGCCGTAGAGGGCGCCGAGCAGCCAGCGTCCGAGGCGTGCGGGGCCGTTCTCGATCTCGCCATTGACCCGTTCCAAGTTGGCGGCGAACAGTCGCACCAGGGCCACCGGGTCGTCGGCATCCCAGTCCCCCTCCATGTAGGCCTCGGCCGCGCCCACGGTGCCGCCCAGTGCCAGGCGTTTCCAGGCCCGGTGGTGGCGCACCACCAGGGTGGCCCGCAGCGGCCCTCCCTGGCCCAGGTGATGGCGCTTGTGACCGTCGATCAGGGTGATGTTGCCGCCCTCCAGGCGGTCGAGCTGGGCCAGCACCCGGGGTTTGAGCCAGCGGGTCAGCCGGTCGCCCTCGGGGGCCAGGGGGCGGGCAGTGGCGGAGCGAAGGGTGTTCACGACGAGCTCTCCTCACGGGAAGGGGGGTCCTGGCCGGGATGGTCATGGACGGGAATGCGCTTGAGCCAGAGTCGCAGCGCCTCGAAATGGATGCCGGCGAGGGTCTTCAGGCTCATCCATGGCTGGCGGGCCAGGGTGGCCAGCAGCACGCCGCGGGTGGCCGGTCGGGCCTGCAGGGTCAGGGTGGCGTCGAAGTGGCGCTCGCCGTCCTTCCAGTTCTCCATGTGCATCGACAGGGTCTTGCCGGGGGTGTCGAAGCGCCAGCGGTAGGTCATGTCCATGGGGTTGAAGGGCGAGACGTGCATGACCTTGTCGAACTCGGCGACATGGCCGTGGCGCCGAGGCGACACGGCGCAGGCATAGCGGGTGCGCTCCCCCCAGGGCGTGTTGCTCACCTCGCCGAGCACCGCGCGCAGCTCGCCGCGGGCATCATAGGCGTAGTAGAGCGATACCGGGTTGAAGCCCAGCCCCAGGGTGCGCAGCTGGGTCAGCACGCAGATCCGCCCGTCCGGGGCGCTGCCCAGCTGGCGCTCCAGCTCCTCGCGCACCGCCTGCTTGAGGGGGCGGTCGTGGGGGCCCAGGTAGTCCTCGCGGCGAAAGCGCGCCAGCGCCGGGCGTAGGGCGCTGAAGCCGGGCACGCCGTCGAACAGCTCGGGGAGCTCGTCGAGGTCGAGCCAGGCCATCCAGAGGCCGTACTCGAAGGCATGCGGTCGTGGCAGGAAACGGCGATGGCGCAGGGTGCCACGATAGATGCGCGAGCGCGGCGAGCGGGTCATGCCACGTGCTCCTCGGCGGCCGGTGCCGGCATGGCCGGCTGCACCTCGTGATGGTCGTCCTCGTCGCAGCCCAGGGCGCGGGCCACCCGCAGGGCACTCCAGACACCGTCCTCGTGGAAGCCGTTGCGCCAGTAGGCGCCGCAGTAGTGGGTGCGCTGCTCGGGCCCGGAGATCTCGGCATGGCGGGCCTGGGCCGCCTGGCCGGCCAGGGTGAACTGGGGATGGGCATAGGTGAAGCGGCCCAGCACCCTGGCGGGGTCGATGGCGGCGCTGTCGTTGAGGGTCACGCAAAAGGTATGCGGGGCGGTGATGCGCTGCAGGATGTTCATGTCGTAGGTCACCGAGACCCGGGCGTCGTCGCCGCGTCCATCGAGGCGGTAGTTCCAGCTCGCCCAGGCGCGCCGGCGGCGTGGCAGCAGCCGGGTGTCGGTATGCAGCACCACCTCGTTGTCGGCGTAGGGCAGGGCGCCGAGGATCTCGCGTTCGGCGGCGCTCGGGTCGTCGAGCATCGCCAGCGCCTGGTCGGCGTGGCAGGCCAGCACCACCTGGTCGAAGGCCTGGATGCCGCCCGCGGTGCGCACCTCGACCCAGTCGGCATGGCGGCGGATGCCGCGCACCGGGGTGGCCAGGTGGATGCGGCCGGCGCAGGGCGCGGTCAGCGCCGGGATGTAGCTGCGCGAGCCGCCCACCAGGGTGTGCCACTGGGGCCGGTCGTTGACCGACAGCAGGCCGTGGTGGCGGAAGAAGCGCACGAAGAACAGCAGCGGGAAGTCGCGCAGGTCGCGGATGCTGGCCGACCAGATCGCCGCGCCCATGGGCAGCAGGTAGTGGTGCTGGAAGTCGTCGTTGAAGCCGTTGGCCTCAAGCCAGCCGCCCAGGGTCATGGCGGGGTCGAGCCGGCCCTCCTCCAGTGCCCGGGTCGCCTCGCGGTTGAAGCGCAGGATATCGCGCAGCAGGCGATGGAAGCTGGGTCGCAGCAGGTTGCGCCGCTGGGCGAACAGGCTCGCCAGGGTGTGGCCGTTGTACTCGAAGTCGCGTGCCGTCTCGTGCACCGAGAAGCTCATCTCCGTGGGCTGGCTGGCCACGTCGAGTCTCGCCATCAGCCGCTGGAAATGCGGGTAGGTCCAGTCGTTGAAGACGATGAAGCCGGTGTCTATCGCGTAGTGCCTGCCCGCCAGCTCGACATCGACGGTGGCGGTATGGCCGCCCAGGCGGTCGGCGGCCTCGAACAGCGTCACCTCGTGGCGGCTCGACAGGTACCAGGCGGCGGCCATGCCACCGATGCCACTGCCGATCACGGCAATGCGTCGGGCAGCATGCCGGCGGGCAGCGTCACGGGGCGGGTGCGGCGGTGTGAACGAGGCGGTCATCGGCGGGTCTCCTGGCGTGTCATGCGCCGTCCCAGGCGGAGGCGCAGGCCCGGGGGCAGGATGCCCGCCAGCCGCACCAGCAGCGTGAAGCGTCGCGGGAAGTGGATGTCCAGGCGGCGCCTGGCGAGGCCTTCGAGGATCGCCGTGGCGGCCTCGTCGACGGTCACGCGCATGGGCATGGCGAAGTCGTTGCGGTCGGTCAGCGGGGTCTTGACGAAGCCGGGGTGGATCAGGCTCACGTCGATGCCTTCGGCGGCCAGGTCGAGGCGCAGCGACTCCAGGAAGTGGCTCAGTGCGGCCTTGGAGGCGCCGTAGGCCTCGGCGCGCGGCAGCGGCAGGTAGGCCGCGGCGCTGGAGGTGGCGGCCAGCAGCGGGCGCCCGCCCTCGGCGCGGGCCCGGCGCAGCAGGGGCAGGGCGGCCGCGACGCCGTAGACGGCACCGAAGAAGTTGGGGGCGAAGACCCGCTCGACGAGGTCGACATCGAAGTCGCGGACGTCCAGGTACTCGCAGGTCCCGGCATTGAGGATCACCAGGTCCAGGCCGCCGAATGCCTCGCCCAGCCGCTCGCCGGCTTGGCGCACGGCCTGGCGGTCGGCCACGTCCAGGGGCAGCAGCAGGGCGTTGTCGCGACCGGCGGCGAGTTCACCAAGCGCCGTCTCGCTGCGCGCGCTGAGCGCCACCCGGTGCCCCTCGTCGAGCAGGCGTTCGGCCAGGGCACGGCCGATGCCCGAGGTGGCCCCTGTCAGCCAGATGCGCTGCCTGTCGCTCGCTGTGCTCATGGTCTCTCCCCGTTCTCGGCGGCCGTCAGCGGGCCAGTTGTCGCTTCACCAGTCGTATCGCGCCCCCCAGCAGGGGCAGGCGCTCGTAGAGCAGGGCGCCGGCATCGAAGTAGTCGCGGTGCCTGGCCACCCGGCCGTCCTCCGCGAAGCGCAGGTGCGAGCATCCCTCGACCTCCACCTCGCGTCCGCCGTCGAGGCGGGGATGCACCAGGTGCATCGTCCAGGTGACGAATGCCGTGTCGTGCCGTTGCAGCGTCTCGTGGAAGGTGAAGCGGCACGATGTCACGTTCTCGTACAGGGTGCGGAAGTAGGCCTCCAGCGCCTCCCGACCCCTGATCTGGTGCAGCGGGTCGATGAAGTCGACGTCGTCAGTGTATACCTCGTATAACTTCGTTGTACAGGTCTTGTCCAGTTTATTGAAGAAGGCGCAGAAGGCCTCCAGGTCAGGTGCCTGGCGCATGGCAGGGTCTCCCTTGTCAGATGGCCATTATGCCGCGTTCAGGGCCTTGAAGGCCTCCAGGGCGCGGGCCCGGGCCGCCCGGTGGTCGACGATGGGGGCCGGGTAGTCGAGGCCGCCCAGCAGGTCGCGTGAGGGGGCATGACGGGCCTTCGCCGGCAGCCCGGCCAGCGCCGGCAGCCACTCGGCGAGGAAGCGGCCGTCGGGGTCGAAGCGCGTCGACTGGGTCGTGGGGTTGAAGATACGGAAGTAGGGGGCGGCATCGGTACCGGTGGAGGCGGCCCACTGCCAGCCGCCGTTGTTGGCGCAGAACTCGCCATCCACCAGGTGGCGCAGGAAGAAAGCCTCGCCGCGGCGCCAGTCGATCAGCAGGTGCTTCGCGAGGAACATGGCGGTGACCATGCGCAGGCGGTTGTGCATCCAGCCGGTGGCGACGAGCTGGCGCATGGCGGCATCGACGATGGGATAGCCGGTGCGACCCTCGCACCAGGCGGCGAAACCGGCCTCGTCGTCGCGCCAGGCCAGCCGCTCGGTGTGGCGCTGGAAGGGGCGATGGCGACAGACTCGCGGGAAGCCGACGGCCACGTGGCGATAGAACTCCCGCCACACCAGTTCGTTGACCCAGGCCGTGAGCCCGGCGTCGCCCTCGGCCAGGGCGCCGTCGTTCTCGGCCAGCACCGCCTGCAGGCACTGGCGGTGGGAGATCATGCCCAGCGCCAGGTAGGGCGAGAGCTCGCTGGTGCCGCGGATGGCCGGGAAGTCGCGCTGCGCGGCGTAGTGGCGTCCCCGGAAGCGCAGGAAGCGCTCCAGGCGGTCGGCGGCGGGTCCCTCGCCGGCCGGCCACTGGCGGCCGTCGACGGGCGTGTCCTTCAGTCCGGGAAGCTCGGGCAGCGGGTCAGACGCGATGTCGAGCCGTCCCTGGGGCGGCGGGGTGTCGTGCAGGGCGATCCGTTCCGGCGTCAGCTGGCGGTGCCAGGCCCTGGCGAAGGGGGTGAAGACCCCGTAGTAGTCGCCCTTGCCGGTGAGCAGCTCGCCGGGCGCAAAGGCCACGGCGTCATGGTGGCCGGTGGCGGTGAGGCCCGCCGCGTCGAAGGCCTCGATCACCGCGGCGTCGCGGGCCCGCTCGTCCACCGGGTACTCGCGGTTGAAGTGCAGGGCGGCGGCATCGGTCTCCCGGGCGATGGCCAGCAGGGCCGCCGGGGCCTCGCCGAAGTCGTCGATGTCGCGGTGCAGCAGCGGAATGCCGAGGCCGCCCAGGCTGTCGTGCAGGGCGGCCACCCCGCGGCCCCAGAAGTCGAGCTTGTTGGCGCCGTGCCCGTGGCGCTGCCAGTGGGGGAGGCTGCGCAGGAAGACGGCGATCACGGGCCCCTGGCGGGCGGCCGCGGCCAGGGCGGCGTTGTCCTGGAGGCGCAGGTCGCTGCGGAACCAGGCGATCACGGGGCGGGTCATGGACGGCTCCGGTTCAGCGCACGGGAAGGTGGGCCTGGAGGCGCTCCATGGCCTCGCCGAGGTCATCGCCCAGCAGCTCCACCCGGGTCTCTTCCAGGTCGGCCTCGCGGATGCGGGCCATGGGGCCGCAGGCCATCAGCGGCACCTCGAGCTGCTCGGCGAGGCGCGGCAGCTGGCGCCTTACCAGCTCGGCCTTCTCGGCCTTGCCGCTGGCCAGCAGCAGGGCCGTCGCCTGGAAGCGTTCCACCGCCAGCGGAAGTTCGCTGCAGGGCAGCGGGGCGTCGAAGAGGTGCACCCGATAGCCGCGGTCGCTGGCGGCCAGGGCCGTGAGCAGCACCCACAGCGGGGACGGGTCGTCGGGCAGGGGCGCGACCAGCAGCGTCGGGCCCCTGCCCAGCCGGTTGGCATGCAGGAGCCGGGTGCCGATGCGGGTGCGCAGGAAGGTCTCCAGGGTGCGGCGCTGCAGCACGTCGCCGAGCTGCTCCCCCCAGCCCTCCTCGAGCTGACGGACCACCGGCTGCCAGAGCTCGGCCAGGCAGGTCGGCACCGGGTAGAGCGCCAGCGACTGGTTGAACAGCTCCTCCAGGCGCGTCAGGTCCAGGGCCTGCACGGCGCTCACCAGCAGGCGACGCTGGCCGGGCCAATCACCGGCCGCCGGCGCCGGGGCCTCCGCGGTCTCCGGCTGGTCGAGCAGTTCGCGGACCTGGCTGACCGGCACCCCGCGATTCAGCCACTGCAGGATGCGCTCGACGCGCTCGATATCCTCGCGCGCATAGAGGCGGTGCCCCTTGGGGGTTCGCTGCGGCTTGATCAGGCCGTAGCGTCGCTCCCAGGCGCGCAGGGTGACGGAGTTCACCCCGGTCAGCCGGGAGACCTCGCGGATCGGGTAGAGCGGGGTGTCGGCCGGACGCCTTGCCTCGTCATTCATGAGCGTGCCGACTCCCTTGCCTGCTCGGCGCAGTGTGGGAAGGGGGCCCGCCAGTGCGGGGCGCCGGAGCCGTGGGCGAGCAGGATCTGGGCATAGGACATGGGAGTCTCCAGTCGCGATGGGATCAGGGGGTGTCGGCCGCCAGGGCCTCGCCGAGATGGTGGCCGGAGAGCCAGGCATCCTCGACCCGGGGCCCGCGCCAGCCGTCGCCGCACAGTGCCAGCCCCGAGGACGAGCGGCGGTAGTCGAGGTTGACGGCCTCGCCCGCGGCGAAGACGTCCGGCTGGGCGTGGCGCCATAGGTGGCCCCCCAGGTCGGTGGGCTCGGGCAGCGCGACGCCGCGTGGCAGGCGCCCTCGGAAGGCGTCGAGCAGCGCCCGGGCCACGGCCTCGGCATCGCGCTCGAGGTGGGCCTCGCTCCACTCCAGTCTCGCCAGCAGGCTGAGGCTCTCGCCCTGGCCGTGCCGGCCGGGCTTGTGGTCGTTGCGGCTGACGAAGCGCAGCGCATCGGCGGCCGGCGCCCGGTCCTGGTCGAGGTCCAGGCGTACCGCCTGCCAGTCGTCGTCGACCCCCGGCAGGGACGGCAGCGGCGCATCGAAGCGCGCCCAGGCCGTCCAGCAGGGACGCTGGATCACCGCCTCGCAGGCCTCCGCCAGGGTCGGCTCGTGCCCGGCCAGCAGCGTCGCGGCCTGGGGCGTCGGTACGGCGATGACCACCCGTGCGAAGGGGCCGTGGCGCTCGTCGTGCTGGTCCAGCAGCCACCACTGGCCGTCACGGGATTCGAGGCGCTCGATGCGCGTGTCGGTGGCGACCTCGAGCCCCTCGGCCAGCCGGCGGGTCACGGCACTCATGCGCGGGCTGCCGATGAAACGCTCGACGTCGTCCCGGTGACGCTGCCAGCCCGTCTCGCTCACCTGCCAGAGGGTCTCGGGCCAGGGGGCGACGTGGCCCGCGTCCTGCCAGGCGGTGACCCGGCGACGGAAGGCCGGGTCGCGCACGCTGAAGAACTGCGCGCCCAGGTCGACCACGGCGCCCGGCAGGCGTCGGCTGGACATGCGCCCCCCGGGGCCGCGACCCTTGTCGAAGAGGCGCACCGGCAGGCCGGCCGCTCGCAGGGCCTGGCCGCAGGCGAGGCCGGCGATACCGGCGCCGATGATGGCGGTGGAAACGGGAGGCTGGGGCATGGTCATCTCGTGCAGTCAACGGCGTTCATCGCTAGACTAGCAGAAGTGTACAACGGCTGTATAACTCACGGTGGCTTGGGAGGGATTCCGGATGCGAGTGCTGATCACGGGCGGCAGCGGTTTCGTCGGGCAGCGGCTCTGCCGGCGGCTGAAGGAGGCCGGGCATCGCCTGCTGGTGGTGTCGCGGGAGCCGGAGCAGGTGCGCGACCGCCTACCGGAGGGCTGCGATATCCGCCGTTCGGTGCTGGACTTCGTCGACACGCCGCCGGACGCCATCGTCAACCTGGCCGGCGAGTCGATCGCCGCCCGGCGCTGGAGCGACAACCAGAAGAAGCGCCTGATCGATTCCCGGGTCAACGTCACCGGCGACCTGGTGATGCTCTGCGAGCAGCTCCAGGCCAGCCAGGGCCGGACACCCCGGGTGATGGTCTCGGCCTCGGCGATGGGCTACTACGGCGACCAGGGCGATCGCGAGGTCACCGAAGAGACTCCGCCCCATGACGAGTTCGCCCACCGCCTCTGCAAGCGCTGGGAGGACACCGCCCGGGAGGCGGCGGATTTCGGCGTGCGAGTGGCCCTGCTGCGCATCGGCCTGGTGCTCGATGCCGGCGGCGGCAGCCTGCAGAAGATGCTGCCGCCCTTCAAGCTGGGGCTGGGCGGTCGCTTCGGCGACGGCACGCAGTTCATGCCCTGGGTCCACCGCGAGGACCTGGTCAGCGCGATCCTCTTCCTGCTCGAGCGCGAGGACCTGGAGGGCCCCTTCAACGGCAGCGCGCCCCATCCCGTCACCAATGCCGAGTTCACCCGCACCCTGGCCAAGCAGCTGGGGCGTCCCGCCCTGATGCCGGTGCCGGCCATTGCCCTGGAGACCGCCTTCGGCGAGATGTCGCGGCTGCTGTTGACCGGTGCCGACATGCGCCCGGCCCGGCTGCTCGAGGCGGGCTTCGAGTTCAGGTTCCCGACGCTGGAAAAGGCCCTGGCCGATATTCTGGGCTAGCGGCCAAGCGGCCAAGCGGCCAAGCCGCCAAGTGGGACCGGTAAGCGTCAGGGCGCCGGGCATGACCCTCCGGCTGCGACTTTGGCTTATCCAGCCTACAAGACCTCCCGAAACGCATCGAGGGGCGCCGGGGACAGGTCGAAGAGGAGGTCCTATGCCAGGGATGGCATCGGTAGCGCCCATGGAAGGGTTCACAGCGCCTCCTCGCAGGCCTGTCCCCGGATCAGCCCCGACCCGCGGCGTCAGCGCGTCTCGTCACCAACGGTGACGATCACCCGTACCGCATCGAGGCGTAGCCGGGTGCCCTCGATCGCCTCGTCCAGGGCGGCGCGCTCGGCGCGCAGCGCCTTGAGCTCGTCGGCGCGTACCGCCGGGTTGAGCCGCGAGAGCGCCTCGAGGCGGCTGAGCTCGGCATCGAGCTCGGCCCGCATGCGCACCTGGGCGGCCTCGACGATGCTCGGCAACTCCCGCTCGGCCTCGGTCTCGGCGCCGTCGAGCAGCTCGCGCAGCCGGTCGTGGCGGCTCTTGATCAGGTCGCGGGCGACCGCCTTCTTGACCTTCTGCACCGCCCTGGAAAGGCCGGTAAAGGAGATCTTGTCGGTCAGGTTGGCGCCGGACTCGTCGAGCAGCACGCGCACCGCGGTGGGCGGCAGGAAGCGGTTGAGGTGCAGGCGCTTCGGCGCGGGACAGTGGGTGCGGAAGACCAGCTCGACCATCAGGCGACCGGCGGGAATCGCCGGGTGCCTGAGCAGCGCCAGGGCGGTGTTGCCCATGGGGCCGTCGAGGATCCGGCCCATCATCTCGCGCAGCAGCGGATGCTCCCAGGAGAGGCGCTGGACGTCGTCCCGGGCCAGCGCGCGGGCGCGGGAGAAGGTGGCCGAGAAGCCCTCCTCGCCTTTCACCAGGCCCGGCAGGCCGTCGAGCATCTGCGGGCTCGGCTGCAGGTGCAGGATGTCGCCGCCCAGTTCCTGGCTGTCGACGCCGAAGATGTCCAGCGCCTGGTCCAGGTAGCGGGTCAGGGCCTTGTCGGCGTCGAGCTCGCGGATCGCCTCGATGACCGCATCGGCGCGTTCGTGACGGCAGGCGTTGAGCTCCAGCAGGCGGTTGCGGCCGGCGTCGCGCTCGGCCAGGCGCGCCTCGAACAGCGCCCGCGTCTCCGCGATCACCTCCTCGAGGCTCTCGTCGTCGAGCAGGCTGTCGGCCAGGGCGTCGCCGAAGGCCGCATGGATCTCGCTGCCCAGGCCATGGGGCGCGCTGAAGGCGTCCATGCCCTGGTGGTACCAGCGCAGCAGCTTCTCGCCGGGGCTGCCAGCGAACACCGGCACATGCAGCTCGATGGCGTAACGCTGGCCGATGCGGTCGAGCCGGCCGATGCGCTGTTCGAGCTGGTCGGGGTGCAGCGGTAGGTCGAACATCACCAGGTGGCGGCAGAACTGGAAGTTTCGCCCCTCGGAGCCGATCTCCGAGCAGACCAGCACCTGGCAGCCCTCCTCCTGGTCGGCGAAGGCCGCCGCGGCGCGGTCGCGCTCCACCAGCGAGAGCCCCTCGTGGAACACCGGGGCCTGGTAGCCGCCGAGCACCCGCAGCCCCTCGGCCAGGCCCAGGGCGGTCTCGCGGTCATGGGCGATCACCAGCACCTTGTCATCGGCGAAGCCGCCCTCGCCGTCGTCGGCGAGGCGCTCCAGCAGCCAGGTCACCCGCGGGTCGAACTGCCACCAGGGCTCGGTGTTGAGCGGGTCGTCGGTCAGCGCCCGGTACATGGCATCGGGGTAGATCAGCACCTCGGGATGGTCGAGGCCGGTCTCGATCAGCAGCTCGTCGAGGTAGTCCTCGTCACGCGCCAGGCGGCGCAGCACCCGGCGGTAGGAGGAGGGCGCCTCGAGTTCGGCGATGTACAGGCGGCGCTCCGGGAAGCCGCCCACGTGGCGGCGGCTGTTGCGGAACATCACCCGGCCGGTGCCATGGCGGTCCAGCAGCTGGTCGCGCAGCTGGTCGCGGGCGGCGGCGTGCTGGTCGTCGCCGCGCTCGGGGTCGGCCAGGGTATCGAGCAGGGCCAGGCTGTCGGGCTCGGCGATCACCGCGGCGACCCGCGAGCGGTCGGCGTCATCGCCCGGCAGGCGCTCCAGGGCGTCGATCGCCTCGGCGACCTCCACGTAGTGCTGCTCCTCCTCGCGGAAGGCCTCGAGGCTGTGGTAGCGATCCGGGTCGAGCAGGCGCAGGCGGGCGAAGTGGCTTTCCAGGCCCATCTGCTCCGGGGTGGCGGTGAGCAGCAGGATGCCGGGCACCTGGGCGGCCAGGCGCCCCACGCAGGCATAGCCGGGGCCGCTCTGTTCCGGGCTCCAGTCCAGGTGGTGGGCCTCGTCGACGATCAGCAGGTCCCAGTCGCAGGCCAGCGCCTGCTGCTGGCGATGGGGGTTGGCGAACAGCCAGTCCTGGCTGGCCAGTACCAGCTGGCCGGCGTCGAAGGGGTTGGCGTCGCCGTGGGCCTGGCTCTGCTGCTCGTCGAGCAGGGTGACCTCGAGGGCGAAGCGGCGCAGCAGCTCCACCAGCCACTGGTGGGTCAGGCTCGCGGGCACCAGGATCAGCGCCCGCTCGGCGCGACCGGTGAGCAGCAGGCGATGCAGGATCAGCCCCGCCTCGATGGTCTTGCCCAGCCCCACCTCGTCGGCCAGCAGCACCCTTGGCGCGTGGCGACGGGCCACCTCGTCGGCGATGTAGAGCTGGTGGGGGATCAGGTCGATGCGCGGGCCGGCCAGCCCGAGCGCCGGGTTCTGCTCGATGCGGTGGAAGTGGTGCAGGGTGCGAAAGCGCAGGTCGAACCAGTCGTTGCGGTCGACCTGGCCGGTGAGCAGGCGGTCGCGGGCCTGGTCGAACTGCATGGTGTCGGCGAGCCGCGCCTCGGGCAGCTCGCACAGTTCGCCGGCGTCGTCCTCGCCGATGTAGACGATCAGGCCGCCGACCTCCTTGCTGTCGTCGACGGTCATCTGCCAGCCCTCGGTGGACTGGATGCGGTCGCCGCCGGCGAAGGCCACCCGGGTCAGGGGGGCGTTGCGGCTGCTGTAGGTGCGGGTTTCCTGACTGGCGCCGAAGAGCACGGTGACGCTGCGGGCGTCGACGTTGAGGATAGTGCCCAGGCCGAGTTCGGCCTCGCCGTCGCTGATCCAGCGCTGGCCGGGAGAGTAGTCGCTCATGGTGCCTCGGGGATGCTTGGGATCGGTTCGGTGCCGCTGGCCACACCCGGCCCGGCGGCGACAGGGCGCGGTATCTTACAGCAAAGCCCGGCGCGGCTTAAGCACTCCCTCCGATCAGCGCTCCTCCAGCCATGTCGACAGCTGCGCCCGGGTGAGCTCCCCCACGTGCTGATCCAGGGCGCGCCCCTCGCCATCGAACAGCAGGGTGGTAGGCAGGCCCGGCGACTCGGCCAGCACCATCAGCCGCTGGCGCGGGTCGAGCAGGGCATGGCCGAAGTCGAGGCCCTGGTCGTCGAGGTAGCGCACCACCTGCAGCAGCTCCTCGCCCTGGTTGACGATCACCACGGTGACCCCCTCCCGGGTGTCGGCCTCGGCCAGCAGCGGCATCTCGCGACGGCAGGGTGGGCACCAGGTCGCCCAGAGGTTGACCACCACCCGTTCGCCGGACAGAGACTGCAGGTTCACCTCTTCGCCGTCGAGGTTCTCCAGGGCGAGGTCGGGCAGCTCGCGCAGGGCCATGCCGCCGCCGAGCGGGGCCAGGGTGACCAGCGTCAGCCACAGCAGCGAGGCGCCCAGCGCCAGGCCCATGCCGCCCAGCATCGCCCCGAGCCGGTCGCGCAGCGACCAGGCGGTCCAGCCCAGCGCGGCCAGCAGGCCCCAGAGGCCATGGTAGCCGGGCTGCCACAACTTGAGGATGTCCAGGGGCGCCTCGACATAGGTGCCCAGGTTCATCAGCCCATGCCCCAGGCGGGCGCCGACCAGCCAGGCCAGCAGCAGGCCGTTGAACCAGCGGGCATGGCGGCGCCGGGGCAGGCCGAGCAGGAAGGCGCTGGCCGCCAGCAGGGCCAGGGCGGCAATGAAGGCATAGAGGCGCGGCAGCGCGATCAGCACGGGCCCCAGGGCGATGGCATCCATGTCGTGGCGGTGACTCCCGAGAGGTCGGCGGCGGGCGCCGCAGCGGTTACACTGGGCGAGTTCGATTCGCCAAGCCTACTGCCGGCGGGCAGGGCTGTCATCCAGCGGGAGCACTCATGGCACGACCGGCCTTCGATACCCTGCGCGCCCTGGCGATCGCCAGCCAGGCGACGGGCTTCATCCTGATCATCACCCTGGAGACCCTGATGGGGGATGCCGCGCGCCCCTGGCAGGGCTGGACCCTGGCGGCCATGGTGACGGCCGCCCTGTGGATCGCCCTGGTGCGCCTCTACCGCCGCAACAAGGCGCGCAAGGCCATGGCCAGGCGCCTGGCCGACGATGATGGCGATGTGGACTGACCGGGTCGCAGGGTGCCTGTGGCGGGGTGGGCTGCTGGCGCTGACCCTGCTGCTGGCCGGCTGTGCGGTCTCCCCGGTCGCCCGGGAACACGCCTCGGCCCTGCCCCCCGAGGCGATCGCCTCCACCGCCCTGGGCCGCTGGGCCCTCGACCAGGCCGCGCCCCATGGTCGGCTGAACGGCCTGGCGCTGCTCGCCGACGGCCGCGATGCCTTCGCCGTGCGCTCGCTGCTCGCCGCCCGGGCCGAGCGGCGCCTGGACATCCAGACCTACCTGATGGGCGATGGCATCACCACCCGGGCCCTGCTGCACCGAGTGCTGGAGGCCGCCGAGCGCGGCGTGACGGTGAGGCTGCTGCTCGACGACATCGGGGCCGTCGGCCAGGATGCGCGCCTGGCCGCCCTGGACAGCCACCCGCGCATCCAGGTGCGGGTCTACAACGCCGTGCCGCTGGGGCGGGGCCACTTGGCCAGCCGGGTACTGGTCTCGCTGCCGGTGGCCGGCCGCCAGCACCGGCGCATGCACAACAAGCTGTGGCTCGCCGACAACGCCCTGGGCATCGTCGGCGGGCGCAACCTGGGCGACGAGTATTTCAGCGCGGGCTCTCCGCGCAACTTCGCCGACCTGGACCTGCTGGTCATGGGCCCGGTGATGGAGCCGCTGTCGCGCAGCTTCGACCTCTACTGGAACCATGGCCTGGCCCAGCCCATCGGCCGCTATCGCCAGGCCGACCCCGGCGCTTGGCGGGTGCTGCGCGACCGGCTGGCCGCCTGGCTCGAGGCGCGCAGCGACTCGACCTACTTCATGGCCCTGCGCGAGCGCTACGAGAGCCGTTCCCGCACCCGGCTGGCCGATGCCCTCCACTGGGGAGGGGCCGAGGCCCTCTGGGACCCGCCCGGCAAGCCGGCGCGCCGCGGTCGGCCACCACTGGCCGAGACCATGGCCGGCCAGCTGGCGCAGCGGGTGGCCCCCGAGTCGCGGCTGCTGCTGGTCTCCGCCTATTTCGTGCCCACCGAGGCGGGCAGCCGCCGGCTGCAGGCTCTTGCCGAAGCGGGCGTCGAGGTGACGGTGGTCACCAACTCCCTGGAGGCCTCCGACATGCCGGTCGTCCACGGCGCCTACGCGCCCTACCGGGCGGCGCTGCTGGCGAGTGGCGTGGCGCTCTTCGAGCTGCGCGGCGACCTGGAGGGTGACGGCGACTCGCGCGACGAGCATCTCGGCAGCTCTGGCTCGGTGCTGCACATCAAGGCGCTGGGCATCGATCGGGATCGGCTCTTCGTGGGCTCGGCCAATGCCGATCCCCGTTCGGTGTGGTGGAACACCGAGGTGGGGGTGCTCGCCGAGAGCGGGCCGCTGTTCGACGACTTCATGGCGTTCGTGGCCGAGGGGGCGAGCCCCCAGCAGAGCTATGCCCTCGAGCTCGATGACCGGGGACGGCTGCACTGGCTGACGCTGATCGATGGCCGGCCGGTTCACCTCGAGCGTGAACCGGGCTCGTCGTGGGCGCGTCTGATCGCCTGGCTCAGCGGCGTGCTGGGGCTGGAGCCCTGGCTCTGACGCCTTCCGTCCCCCGTGTATGCTGGGAACAGCCGACGACAGGGAGGAGCCATGTCCGACTCGACGTCCGTGGATGCCCCGGAGGCATCGCCGTCACGCCTGGCGCGCCTCAAGGTCCCGCTGGGGCTGGCGCTGGGGCCGCTGGCCTTCCTGCTGCTGGCGCTGGTGGAAGCGCCGGCACAGATGCCAGCGGCGGCCTGGCAGGTGGTGGCGCTGACCGCCTGGATGGCGATCTGGTGGGTGCTGGAGCCGGTGCCCATCGCGGTCACCGCCCTGCTGCCGGTGGCCGTGCTGCCGCTCATGGGGGTGGCGCCCATCGACCAGGTGGCGGCGCCCTATGCCAATCCGCTGATCTTCCTCTTCCTCGGCGGCTTCCTGTTGGCCGAGGCGATCCAGCGCTGGAGCCTGCACCGCCGCATCGCCATGCTGGTGCTGCGCGTCTCCGGACTGCGTCCGGACCGACTGGTGGGCGGCTTCATGGTCGCCACGGCGGCCCTGAGCATGTGGGTCAGCAATACCGCCACCGCCGCGCTGATGGTGCCCATCGGTATCTCGGTACTGAGCATGCTGGAGCGGGAGGGCGGCGAGGGCGCCAGCCACCACATGGCCCTGACGTTGCTGCTGGGGATCGCCCTGGCCGCCAACATCGGTGGCATGGGCACCCTGATCGGCACGCCGCCCAATGCGCTGCTGGCCGGCTTCATGGCCGACAACTACGACATCGAGATCGGCTTCGCCCAGTGGATGCTGGTGGCCGTGCCCCCCGCCCTGCTGCTGCTGGTGCTCGCCTGGTGGCTGCTGACCCGCTGGATCTACCCGGTGAGCCACGACGAGTTGCCGGGAGTGGCTGAGATGCTCCGCGAGCAGGCCGAGGACCTGGGCCGCATGAGCCGTCCCGAGCAGCGAGTGGCGGCGGTCTTCGCCCTCGTCGCCCTGGCCTGGGTCACCCGCCCGCTGCTGGAATCCTGGCTGCAGGTGTCGCTCAGCGATGCCGGCATCGCCGTGATCGGGGCCCTGCTGCTGTTCGTGGTGCCGGCCCGCTGGCGCCAGCGCCAGTTCCTGATGGACTGGGACAGTGCCCGTCAGCTGCCCTGGGGGGTACTGGTACTGGTCGGCGGTGGGCTCAGCCTGGGCACGGCGATCGAGGGTAGCGGCCTGGCCGCGGTGGTGGCCGAGGGGCTGGGGGCCTTCGGTGCCTGGCCGACCTGGGGCATGGTGGCAATGGTCGTGGTGGTGGTGATGCTGATGAGTCACGTGACCAGCAATACCGCCACCGCGGCGGCGATCCTGCCGCTGACGGCCTCGCTGACCGTGAGCCTCGGTGCCAGCCCGCTGCTTCTCTCCGTGCCGGTGGCCATGGCGGCGAGTTGTGCCTTCATGCTGCCGGTGGCCACCCCGCCCAATGCTGTGGTCTTCGGCAGCGGCCGGCTGAGCGTGGCGGAGATGATGCGCGCCGGGGCCCTGGTGGGGCTGGCGGCGGTCCTGGTCATCACCCTGGTGGTGTTTGCCCTGGCCATGCCGGTGCTGGGTTTCGGCTGGAGCGTTTGATCCAGGACATTGCCGGATTGCCGTCAGCGTCTGGCGCCTGTCGGGTTTGACCGATCGTCGCGAGAGAGACGGATTTCGAGACAAGTTCATCGATCTGATGAGGCGAATAGCCGGCTATTTAACGAATCAGATCGAATGGATTTGGCCGAAAGACCGACCCTCGCAGTAGATTAGCGTTAAGCCCGACAGGCGCCTAGGCTAGGATTCAGGAGGGGTGCCGCGGGGTATCCCGGTATGTCACTGAAAGGACAGAAATCATGTACCAGTCAATCCTCGTTCCCATCGACGGTTCCAGCCATGCCGAGAAGGCACTCCAGGTGGCCGCCCAGCTGGCGAAGGGGACCTCCGCCGTCCTGCACCTGATGACCGTGGCCGAGTTTCCGCCGGACAACATCGGCCTGTTCACCGGTGGCACGGCGGAACCCTTCTCCGAGGAGGAGCGCGAGAAGCTGGCGGCCGGGATGAAGGAGGAGGCCCACAAGGCGATCGACAAGGCGCGCGCCACCGTCGACCTTTCCGGCATCGAGGTCAAGGAGGTGGTGCGCCAGGGGCGCCCGGCGGAGCTGATCACCGGCGAGGCCGAGGAACTCGGTGTCGATGCCATCGTCATGGGCAGCCGCGGCGTCAGCGACGTGCGTGGCATGGTGTTCGGCAGCGTCTCCCACAAGGTCAGCCATACCGCCGGTTGCACCGTCATTACCGTGACCTGATGAGTCAGGGGGCCGGATGCTCGATGGTCTTGCCCCTTCATCAGGCGGTCGGTGCCGGGGCAACGGCACGCACCTGGACATAAGCACCCGGTGCTTCTTCGGATGAGGTCGTCAGGACATGCCCGGCTCTGCTGGTGCATGGCCACGGTCCTTGCGTTCCCGGGTACCCCCACCCTGTAGACTCGCCGCAAGCCATGCGGCATGACGCCCCAGTAAGTCGGGCGACACAAGCGGACCGATAATCCGCTCAGCCAGGCTGCCGAAGCTCTCCCGTTGCCGGGCAAGTCCAGCGGCCATGGCATGAGGGCAAGTATCGGGTCGGCGAGAGTGGGCCAGCGCACCGACACAGATCGCCGGCAAGAGTATCTTGAACCAACCCTGCGTCTCGCTGACTTCAAGCCGAGGTTCAGGCGTCGATAGCCAGTCATTCTCCGGAGAAATATATTATGAAAAAGCGCAAGATCGGAGGCCGAAAGGACGAGGAGTACCAGACGAAATGACGAATAACCCGATGAATATGATGTTTGAGTGGATGAAGGTGGCCTCTTCCTACAACAGGATGACGCTTTCTGCCGGTGAGGTGATCGCCCGTCGCATGATGATGATGGCCAGTGGCGGGATGACCGGCCCCGATGCCATGGGCATGATGATGGAGAAGGCGACGATCTTCGCCACGGCGAGCGAGCGAGCGGCAGTGGCGGCGGCCAGCGGTGCCGATCCCGTACGGATCACGGCGGCGGCGCTGAAGCCCTACAGTACCAAGACGCAGTCTAACGTGCGTAAGCTGCGCCGCTGAGCGGAGTACCTTCATGCGGCGATAACCGCTACCAGGAAGACCAGTAACGCAAAACCGCCACTCGGAATGATCCGTAAGTGGCGGTTTTTTACTGTGTTCTCTGGTCGGAGTAGCAGGATTCGAACCTACGACCTCTGCCTCCCGAAGGCAGCGCTCTACCAAGCTGAGCTATACTCCGATTCTTTCTTGCGTCGGGTCTGTGCTGACCGACGGAGCGCATTATACGCAAGCCTTGCCGGCATGCAAGCCCCTCGAGCGGCTTTGCGCCGCTCAGTTCTGCCGGTCGACGGCCAGTCGGGCGAGCTCGGCCATGCTGTCACGGAAGGGACTCTCGGGCAGCGCGTCGAGCTGTGCCAGGGCCTTGTCGGCCATCTCCTCGGCGCGGGTCCGGGTGTAGTCCAGGGCGCCGGTGTCGCGCACGATGGCCAGCACCTCGTCCAGGTGGTCGAGGCCGCCCTGGCGGATGGCCTGGCGCACCAGGCTGCGCTGCGCGGGGGAGCCGGCGGCCATGGCCTGGATCAGCGGCAGGGTCGGCTTGCCCTCGGCCAGGTCGTCGCCCACGTTCTTGCCCATCGCCTCGGCGTCGCCCTGGTAGTCGAGCAGGTCGTCGATCAGCTGGAAGGCCAGGCCCAGGTAGCGGCCATAATGCTGCAGGGCCGCCTCCTGGTCGGGGCTCGCGTCGGCGAGGATGGCGCCGCTGTGGGAGGCCGCCTCGAAGAGCATGGCGGTCTTGCCCTGGATGGTCTCGAAGTAGGCCGTCTCGTCGGTATCGGGATTGCCCACGTTGGTGAGCTGCTGTACCTCGCCCTCGGCGATGGTGCAGGTGGCCCGCGAGAGCACGTCCATGATGCGCATGGAGCCCACCTCCACCATCATCTGGAAGGAGCGGGAGTAGAGGAAGTCGCCCACCAGGACCGAGGGGGCGTTGCCCCAGGCATCGTTGGCCGTGGCCTTGCCGCGTCGCATGTGGGACTCGTCGACCACGTCGTCATGCAGCAGCGTCGAGGTGTGCATGAACTCGACCAGGGTGGCCAGGGTGATGTGCCGGTCGCCGGCGTAGCCCAGCGAGCGCGCTGCCAGCAGCACCAGCAGAGGGCGCAGCCGCTTGCCGCCGCTCTCGATGATGTACTGGCCGATGGTCTCCACCAGCGGGATGCGCGAGGCGAGCTGGTCCATGATGGTGCGGTTCACGGCGAGGAAATCATCGGCCACCGCGGCATGAAGGGGCGACGCGGGAGCGGGGCGGGATGACGGGGGCGGTGAGGCGTTCGCTGGCATGGAGGCGGTTTCGCGGGTAGGTGGGGCCGGGGCGACGGGCGCCCCTTCTGGCATCGGGTTGCCGGCCATGCTATGGGGCCCCCATGGGGGCGTCAAGCCGGTGCTGGCGGGCCCTCGGCCGGGGTGCCGGCCACGCCCCCGGGAGGGCGCTCCACGGGTTGTGCGGTCGTTCGCCCGCGGTTATAATCCGCGACCCACTCATCACGCTCCCTGTCAGATGGCTGCCGGAAGGGGCGCCACTCGCAGCAGGTCGATGAAGAGCCAACACCCGATGAGTCCTGGAGAGAAAAGCATGTACGCAGTTATCAAGAGCGGTGGCAAGCAGTACCGCGTTCAGGAAGGCCAGACTCTCAAGCTCGAGAAACTGGAAGTGCCGACCGGCGACACCATCGAGTTCGACGAGGTCCTGCTGGTGGGCAATGAGGAGGACGTCACCGTTGGCGCCCCGCTGGTCGACGGTGCCAAGGTGGCGGCCGAGGTCGTCTCCCACGGTCGTGGCGACAAGGTCACCATCATCAAGTTCCGTCGTCGCAAGCACCACATGAAGCGTCAGGGCCACCGCCAGTGGTTCACTGAAGTCAAGATCACCGGGATCTCCGCGTAAGCGGCTGTTCCCCTGAACGAGCGAGGTATTTGCAATGGCTCACAAGAAGGCAGCGGGTTCCACCCGTAACGGTCGCGACAGCGAATCCAAACGCCTCGGCGTCAAGCTGTTCGGCGGCCAGGTCGTCAACCCGGGCAACATCATCGTGCGCCAGCGTGGCACCAAGTTCCACGCCGGCACCGGCGTAGGTATCGGCAAGGACCATACCCTGTTCGCGCTGGACGAGGGCGTGGTCAAGTTCGAGACCAAGGGTCCGAAGAACCGCAAGTTCGTCAGTGTCGTCTCTGCCTGAGGCCCCTGACGCTTGCAGCGAGAAGGCCCCGCCCAGGCGGGGCCTTCTTGTATCATGGCGGCATGGGCCGTCAGGAGAGTAAGAGATGCAGTTCGTCGACGAAGCCTCGATCATCGTGGAAGCCGGCAAGGGCGGCAATGGCTGCCTGAGCTTCCGGCGCGAGAAGTACGTGCCCAAGGGCGGCCCCGACGGCGGCGATGGGGGCCATGGCGGCACCGTCTACCTGATCGGGGACGATGCCCTCAACACCCTCATCGACTTCAAGTACCAGCGCTTCTACAAGGCGCAGAACGGCCAGCCCGGCATGGGTCGGCAGATGAGCGGGCGCGCCGGCGAGGACCTGCACGTCAAGGTGCCGGTGGGCACCACGGTGATCGACGAGGACACCCTCGAGGTGATCGCCGACGTCACGGAGATCGGCCAGGTGGTGCTGGTCGCCCAGGGCGGTCGCCGGGGGCTCGGCAACATCCACTTCAAGTCCTCCACCAACCGGGCGCCGCGGCGCACCACGCCGGGCACCGAGGGCGAGCGCCGCAACCTGCGCCTGGAGATGAAGGTGATGGCCGACGTGGGCCTGCTGGGCCTGCCCAATGCCGGCAAGTCGACGCTGATCCGCTCGGTCTCCGCGGCCAAGCCCAAGGTCGCCAACTACCCGTTCACCACCCTGGTGCCCAACCTGGGCGTGGTGAAGCTTGGCCTGCACGAGCACTTCGTGATGGCCGACGTGCCCGGCCTGATCGAGGGGGCCTCCGACGGCGCCGGCCTGGGGCTGCGCTTCCTCAAGCACCTGACCCGCACCCGGTTGCTGTTCCATGTGGTCGACGTGGCGCCCTTCGACGAGTCCGACCCGGTGGAGGCCGCCGAGGCGATCATCCACGAGCTGGGCGAGTTCTCCCCGGCGCTGGCCGAGCTGCCGCGCTGGCTGGTGCTCAACAAGCTCGACTTGCTGCCGGCCGATGAGCGCGAGGCGGTGGCCGACGAGATCGTCCGTCGTCTGGGCTGGGAAGGGCCGGTGTTCCGCATCTCGGCGATTTCCAGCGACGGCACCGATGCCCTGGTCCAGGCGGCCTATCGCTGGCTCACCGAGCAGCGCCGCCTCGAGAACGAGGACGAGGAGGCCGCCGAGCGGGCCCGTGAGATGCGCGCGCGCATGGAGGACGAGGCGGTGGCCCGCACCGAGGCCCGCCTGGGCCGCAAGCGCAAGCGCGACGACGAGGATGAAGACGACGATTTCGATGACGACGACTATGACGTCGAGGTCGAGTACGCCCCCTGAGGGGCGGTCGATCCGCAAGCTGGGTGCCCGTTGACGGGTGAGCCGAGGAAAGGATGGAAAGCAACGAGCAGGTGGTCGGCCGCGAGGCCCTGAAACGCGCCCGCCGGGTGGTGGTGAAGATCGGCAGCGCACTGCTGACCAACGACGGCCGCGGCCTCGACGAGGCGGCCATCGGCGGCTGGGTGGACCAGATCGCCGCGCTGCATCGCCGGGGCATCGAGGTGGTGCTGGTCTCCTCCGGGGCGGTGGCCGCCGGCATGGTGCGCCTGGGCTGGCAGGCCCGGCCCTCGGCGGTCCACGAGCTCCAGGCCGCGGCGGCGGTGGGCCAGAACGGCCTCACCGAGTGCTACGAGGGCCACTTCGCCCGCCACGGCCTGCTCACCGCCCAGGTGCTGCTCACCCACGACGACCTCTCCAACCGCAAGCGCTACCTCAATGCCCGGTCGGCGCTGCGCACCCTGGTCGCGTTGAGGGTGGTGCCGGTGGTCAACGAGAACGACACCGTGGTCACCGACGAGATCCGCTTCGGCGACAACGACACCCTGGGCGCCCTGGTCGCCAACCTGCTGGAGGCCGACGCCCTGGTGATCCTCACCGACCAGGAGGGGCTGTTCGATGCCGACCCGCGCAGCCATCCCGAGGCGCGGCTGATCGCCGAGGGGCGCGCCGACGACCCCAGCCTGGCCGCGGTGGCCGGCGGTGGCGGGGCGCTCGGTCGCGGTGGCATGACCACCAAGGTGCGCGCGGCCCAGCTGGCGGCCCGCTCCGGTGCGGTCACGGTGATCGCCAGCGGTCGCCAGCCGGACGTGCTCGGCCGCCTGGCCGAGGGCGAGCGGCTGGGTACCCTGCTGCTGCCCGAGCAGGCCCCCATGGCGGCGCGCAAGCGCTGGCTGGCGGGACAGCTGCAGGTGCGCGGCAGCCTGACCCTGGACGCCGGCGCGGTGAAGGTGCTCAAGGGCAGCGGTTCCAGCCTGCTGGCGGTGGGGGTGACCGCGGTCAGCGGCCAGTTCCGCCGCGGCGACATGGTGCTCTGCGTCGACGACCAGGGGCATCGCGTGGCCAAGGGGCTGGTCAACTACGGTGCCGACGAGGCCCGCCAGCTGGTCGGCAAGCCCAGCCACCAGATCGAGGCCATCCTCGGCTACATGGAGGCGCCGGAGTTGATCCACCGCGACAACCTGGTGGTGCTCTAGCAACTACCGGCTGAATCATCGCAGATGGTGGTGACGCTCGAAGCTGTTCCGGCGACAGGCCTGCGAGGGGGCGCTGTGAACCCCTCCTTGGGCGCTACCGACGCCATCCCTGGCGTAGGACCCCCTCTTCGACCCGTCCCCGGCGCTTCTCGCTTTGCACAATCGTTGGGCTATGGCAAGCACGGGGTTGGCGTGATAGGATACGCCATCCTCTCAGACACGGCCCCTAAGCGACTGCGCTCGACGGCGCAGCCGGCAACATGGCCAGGCCGGCGGGGATTTTTTATTTCCCTGTTGGATCATACAGTTATCAAGTGTCGCCCACAGATGGCGACCACAACTTTCTCCAAGGAGACAGTCAGTGGCGAACAGCAAGCAAGCCCGCAAGCGTGCCCGTCAGGCGGAAGGTCGTCGTGTCCTGAAGGCGAGCCAGCGCAGCATGGTCCGCACCTACATCAAGCGCGTCATCAAGGCCATCCAGGGCGGTGACCACGCCCAGGCCATGGACGCCTTCAAGCAGGCGCAGCCGGTCATCGACCGCATCGCCGACAAGGACGTGCTCTCCAAGAAGAAGGCCGCGCGCCTGAAGAGCCGCCTGAACAAGCGCATCAAGGCACTCGCGGCGTAAGTCGGGAGCGCCAGCAGAAAAACCGGCTGCGGCCGGTTTTTTTGTGTCCGCGATTCTTGCCGAGCGCCCGCCGAGGCGCCGAACGAGGAACAGACGGTGACGGATCACGAACAGCCTCCCGAGCCCCGGGACGACGAACGCCAGACACCTGAGGGCGGACCACGCCCGCCGACCGTCGACGACCACGACCGCGCGGTGGCGCCCAAGGCGGGCGGCCTGATGCGCTCCGGCCTGGTGGTCAGCGTGATGACCATGCTCTCGCGGGTGATGGGGCTGGCGCGCGACGTGGTGATCGCCACCCTGTTCGGTGCCGGCAACGGGGCGGACGCCTTCTTCGTCGCCTTCAAGATCCCCAACTTCCTGCGCCGCCTGTTCGCCGAGGGGGCCTTCAACCAGGCCTTCGTGCCGGTGCTCTCGGAATACGCCACCCGAGGCAGCAAGCGCGAGGTGAAGGAGCTGCTCGATGCGGTGGCCGGCAGCCTCACGGCGGTGCTGGCGCTGATCACGGCGCTGGCCATGCTGGCCTCCCCCTGGCTGGTGTGGGCCTTCGCGCCAGGTTTCGGCCGTGACCCGGAGAAGCTGGCGCTGACCGCCGACATGCTGCGGCTGACCTTCCCCTATCTGCTGCTGATCTCGCTCACGGCCTTCGCCGGCAGTACGCTCAACACCTGGAACCGCTTCGCCGTGCCGGCCTTCACCCCGGTGCTGCTCAACCTCTCGCTGATCGGTGCGGCGGTGCTGCTCACGCCGCTGTTCGAGGAGCCGGCCATGGCGCTGGCCTGGGGCGTGCTGATCGCCGGCGGCGCCCAGCTGGCCTTCCAGGTCCCCTTCCTGGCGCGGCTGGGGCTGCTGCCGCGGCCCTGGCCCGACTTCGCCCACAGCGGCGTGCGGCGCATCCTGCGGCTGATGGCGCCGGCGCTGTTCGGCGTCTCGGTCTCCCAGATCAACCTGCTGCTCGACACCGTGCTGGCCTCGCTGCTGGCGGCGGGCAGCGTCTCCTGGCTCTACTACTCGGACCGCCTGGTGGAGCTGCCGCTGGGGGTGTTCGGCATCGCCATCGGCACGGTGATCCTGCCGGCGCTCTCCAAGCGCCATGCCGAGCAGTCCGGCGAGCACTTCGCCGCCATGCTCGACTGGGCAATCCGCGCCGTGCTGCTGCTCGGCCTGCCCGCGGCGCTGGCCCTGGCGGTGCTCGCCGAGCCGCTGCTGATCTCGCTGTTCCACTACGGCGCCATGACCGAGCGCGACATCGCCATGGCGGCAATGAGCCTGCGGGCCTATGCCTTCGGCCTGGTGGCCTTCATGCTGATCAAGGTGCTGGCGCCGGGCTTCTTCGCCCGCCAGGACACCGCCACCCCGGTGAAGGTGGGCATCATCGCCATGGTCGCCAACATGGTGTTCAACCTGATCCTGATCTGGCCCCTGGCCCATGCCGGCCTGGCGCTGGCCACGGCGCTCTCGGCCTTCCTGAATGCCGGCCTGCTGGGCTGGCTGCTGCGCAAGCAGGGCGTACTGGTCTTCCAGCCCGGCTGGGGGCGCTACGGCGTGCAGCTGCTCGGCGGCTGCACGGTGATGGGCGTGGGGCTGGCCTGGCTGGCCCCCGAGTGGCAGGCCTGGCTCGAGTGGAGCGTCTGGACCCGCGCCAGCTGGCTGGCGGTGCTGGTCTCGGCCGGGGTGGCGGTCTACTTCGCCTGGCTGGCGGCCTTCGGGGTGCGGCTTCGCCATTTTCGGATGAAGGGCTGAAGGATGCCAACCAACCGCCGCTCCGCGACGGATCGCGACGCAAGCGTTGCTCCCACAATTCATGGACGGTGGCTGGGGGGCATGTGGGAGCGGTGCTTGCACCGCGATAGAGGCAGCTTCGGATGATCATGGCGGCAAATCGCCGTGCAAGTCGAAGCGTCGAACCGTCTGCTGCCACAATAAGCAGCCGATCACCGGCCTCCACAAGAGGCGGCGGGGAAAGACCAAGCCGCGCCGGCTGTCAAGGGCCCCCCGGTCCGTTATAATCGTGGACTTTATTTCCCAGCGTGATGACGCCCATGCGAGTGATTCGAGGACTGCACAATCTGCGTGACGAGGATCGCGGCTGCGTGGCCACCATCGGCAACTTCGATGGCGTGCACCGCGGCCACCGGGCGATCCTCGACCAGTGCCGCGAGCAGGCCGCCCGGCTCGGCCTGCCCGTCACCGTGGTGGTCTTCGAGCCCCAGCCCCGGGAGTTCTTCGCCGGCGACCAGGCGCCGCCGCGGCTGACCCGGCTGCGCGACAAGGTGGCGCTGCTCGGCGAGTGCGGGGTCGACCGCATCCTCTGCCTGCCCTTCAACGATGCCCTGCGCAGCCTCACCGCCCTGGAGTTCATCGAGCGGGTGCTGGTGGATGGCCTGGGCGTGCGCCACCTGGTGGTGGGTGACGACTTCCGCTTCGGCTGCGACCGTCGCGGCGACTTCCACCTGCTCACCGAGGTGGGCGAGACACGCGGCTTCGGCGTCGAGCATACCCGCACCTTCACCATCGACGACGAGCGGGTCTCCAGCACCCGGGTGCGCACCCTGCTGGCCAGCGGCAACTTCGCCGCCGCGGCGCGCCTGCTGGGCCGCCCCTACCGCCTGGGCGGCCGGGTGGTGCCCGACCGGCAGCTGGGCCGCACCATCGGCGTGCCCACCGCCAACCTGCCGCAGCCGGCCCGGTCGTTGGCCCTGCAGGGCGTCTATGCGGTGGTTACCGAGCTCCCCGACGGGCGCCGCCTGCCCGGCGTGGCCAACATCGGCTGGCGCCCCACGGTGGGCAGCGAGCGGCCGGTGCTCGAGGTGCACCTCTTCGATTTCGACGGCGACCTCTACGGCAGGCGGCTGACGGCGTTCCCCTGCGCCAAGCTGCGCGGCGAGGTGAAGTTCGCCCACTTCGACGAGCTCAAGGCGCAGATCCGCGCCGATCAGGCGCGCGCCCGAGCCTACTTTCGAGAGCACCCCGCTGCCGGTGCCGATTTCGCGGCCCACCCCGTCGCGGCGGATTCCGCGGGCGATGGCAGCGACGATTCTCTTCCTCTGGCATCGGCGCCGCTGGCGCGCGAGGCCGTGACTTCCGATTCCTCGGCGGGTACGCCCGCCGACCACGACGACGGCTGACCCCCAGGATATGAGCGACTACAAGCACACTCTGAACCTGCCAGAAACCGACTTCCCCATGCGCGGCATGCTCCCGAAAAAGGAGCCCGCCCGGGTGGCGCAGTGGAAGGAGATGGACCTCTACCATCGCCTGCGCGAGGAGCGCCGGGGCAGGGAGCTGTTCGTCCTTCACGACGGCCCTCCCTACGCCAACGGCAGCATCCACATCGGTCACGCCGTCAACAAGATCCTCAAGGACATCATCGTCAAGTCGAAGAACCTGGCCGGCTTCGACGCCCCCTACGTGCCCGGCTGGGACTGCCATGGCCTGCCCATCGAGCACAAGGTGGAGACCACCCACGGCAAGCACCTCGAGCCGGCGCGTGCCCGCGAGCTGTGCCGGGAGTACGCCGCCGAGCAGATCCAGGGGCAGCTCAGCGACTTCGTGCGCCTGGGCGTGATCGGCGACTGGGACAACCCCTATCGCTCCATGGACTACGCCAACGAGGCCGGCGAGATCCGCGCGCTGGCCGACATGGTCGAGGCCGGTTATGTGTTCAAGGGGCTCAAGCCCGTGAACTGGTGCTTCGACTGCGGCTCGGCGCTGGCCGAGGCCGAGGTGGAGTACCAGGACAAGAAGTCCGACGCCATCGACGTGGCCTTCCCGGTGGAGGATGCCGACGGCCTGGCCGCCGCCTTCGGCCTCGCAGAGCTGCCCAAGCCGGCGGCGATCGTCATCTGGACCACCACCCCCTGGACCATCCCCGCCAACCAGGCGCTCAATATGCACCCGGCGTTCACCTACGCCCTGGTGGACACCGGCGAGCGGCTGCTGGTGCTGGCCGAGGAGCTGGTGGAGAGCTGCCTCGAGCGCTTCGGTCTCACGGGCGAGGTGATCGCCACCGCCAAGGGCGAGGCCTTCGACGGCATCCGCTTCCGCCACCCCTTCTATGATCGCCTCTCGCCGATCTACCTGGCCGACTACGTCGAGTCCGAGGTGGGCAGCACCGGCATCGTCCACTCCGCCCCGGCCTACGGCGTCGACGACTTCGTCACCTGCCGCGCCCACGGCATGACCTTCGACGAGATCGAGAGTCCGGTGCAGGGTAATGGCGTCTACGCCGACAGCCTGCCGTTCTTCGGCGGCCAGATGATCTGGAAGGCCAACCCGCAGATCGTCGCCAAGCTCGAGGAGGTGGGGGCGCTGCTGGCCCACAAGGTGATCACCCACAGCTACATGCACTGCTGGCGCCACAAGAGCCCGGTGATCTACCGCGCCACCGCCCAGTGGTTCGTGGGCATGGATGTGCAGGGCAAGGACGGCAGGACCCTGCGCGAGCGGGCCCTGGAGGGCATCGAGGCCACCACCTTCACCCCGGCCTGGGGCAAGGCGCGCCTGCACAGCATGATCGCCAACCGCCCTGACTGGTGCATCTCCCGCCAGCGCAACTGGGGCGTGCCGATCCCCTTCTTCCTGCACAAGGCCACCGGCGAGTTGCACCCGCGCACCGTGGCCCTGATGGAAGAGGCCGCCCAGCGCGTGGAGCAGGAGGGCATCGACGCCTGGTTCCGCCTCGACCCGGCGGAGCTGCTGGGCGAGGAGGCCGCCGACTACGACAAGGTCACCGACACCCTGGACGTCTGGTTCGACTCCGGCACCACCCATCGCCACGTGCTGCGCGGCTCGCACCCCCACGGCCACGAGCAGGGGCCGATTGCCGACCTCTACCTGGAAGGCTCCGACCAGCACCGCGGCTGGTTCCACTCCTCGCTGCTGACCGGCTGCGCCATCGACGGCCACCCGCCGTACCGCGGGCTGCTGACCCATGGCTTCACCGTGGACGCCCAGGGCCGCAAGATGTCCAAGTCGGTGGGCAACGTGGTGGCGCCCCAGGAGGTGATGGACAAGCTCGGCGCCGACATCCTGCGCCTGTGGGCGGCCTCCACCGACTACTCCGGCGAGATGGCGGTCTCCGACGAGATCCTCAAGCGCACCGCCGACGTCTACCGGCGCATCCGCAACACCTCGCGCTTCCTGCTCGCCAACCTCAACGGCTTCGCGCCGGACCGCGATGCGCTGCCCTTCGGCGAGATGCTGGCCCTGGACCAGTGGGTGGTGGACCGCGCCGCCCAGTTGCAGGCGCGCATCGAGATCGCCTACGAGGAGTTCCGCTTCCTCGACGTGTACCAGCAGGTGCACGGCTTCTGTGCCCGGGAGCTGGGCGGCTTCTACCTGGACGTGATCAAGGATCGCCAGTACACCACCCAGGCCGACTCCGTGGCGCGCCGCAGCGCCCAGACCGCGCTCTACCACGTGGTGGAGGCGCTGGTGCGCTGGGTGGCGCCGATTCTGTCGTTCACCGCCGAGGAGATCTTCGAGAACATCCCGGGCAAGCGCGGCGACAGCGTGCTGCTGGCCGAGTACTACACGGGCCTCGAGACCCTCGCCGATGACGCCGCCATGGGTCGCGACTTCTGGGAGCAGGTGCTCGAGGTCAAGCAGGCGGTCAACAAGTGCCTGGAGGACGCCCGCAACGCCAAGACCATCAAGGGCAGCCTCGCCGCCGAGGTCACCCTCTACGTGGACGACGCCCTGCAGGCCACGCTCGCCAAGCTGGGCGACGAGCTGCGCTTCGTGATGCTCACCAGCGAGGTCCGCCTGGCACCGCTGGCCGAGGCCCGCGATGCCGAGGCCACCGAGCTCGAGGGGCTCAAGGTGGCCGTGGTCGAGAGCCCCAACAACAAGTGCGAGCGCTGCTGGCACCACCGCGACGACGTGGGCACCCATCCGGCGCATCCGGACCTCTGCGGGCGCTGCATCAGCAACCTGCCGGACGGCCCCGGCGAGACGCGGCAGTTTGCCTGACGGCCTGCAGGAGGAGATGTCGATGTCCGAGGGAAGCGAGGCAAGCATGAGCGACAGCCAGAGCGGCCGGCCCGAGGCCATGCCCATGCACCGCCCCCTGCGCTGGCTTTGGCTGGCGCTGGCGGTGATCGTGCTGGACCTGGCCACCAAGTACGCCGCCAGTGCCTGGCTGGCGTACGCCCGGCCGGTGGAAGTGCTGCCGTTCTTCGACCTGACGCTGCTGCACAACACCGGCGCGGCCTTCAGCTTCCTGGCCGGCCATCCCGGCTGGCAGCGCTGGTTCTTCGCCATCATCGCGGTGGGGGCGAGCATCGGCCTGACGGTCTGGATGCGCCGCCTCAGGCGCGACGAGACGCTGCTGGCCGTATCGCTGGCGCTGATCATCGGCGGGGCGCTGGGCAACCTCTACGACCGGCTGGTGCACGGCTACGTGGTGGACTTCCTCTCCTTCCACGTGGCCGGCTGGTACTACCCGGCCTTCAACGTGGCGGACATCGGCATCACCCTGGGGGCCATCGGCCTGATCTGGGAGTCGCTGTTCGCCGAGCGGCGACGCGCCCGGCGGCGTGGCTGAGGAACCCGCTCGCCGCCCGGCCGTCCAAGCCGCCACACCCTTCGCGACTTTCACGCACGCTTCGAGAGACACGCCATGAGCAACCAGGAACCCCAGGGCCTTCGCATCGACGAGGACATGGAAGTGACCCTGCACTTCACCCTCAGCCTGGAAGACGGCACCGTGGTGGATTCCACCCGTGACAAGGCCCCCGCCACCTTCCAGGTGGGTGACGGCAACCTGCCGCCCGGTTTCGAGCACCCCCTCAAGGGGCTGGCGGTCGGCGATACCGGCAGCTTCGAGATCACCCCCGAGCACGCCTTCGGCCAGCACAATCCCCAGAACATCCAGATGCTCAAGCGCGACGACTTCGAGAGCGACGAGCCGGAGGTGGGCATGGTGATGTCTTTCGCCGATGCCGCCGGCGGCGAGCTGCCCGGGGTGATCAGGAAGATCGAGGGCGAGCAGGTGGAAGTGGACTTCAACCACCCGCTGGCAGGGCGTACCCTGACCTTCGAAGTGGAAGTATTGGACGTGAAGCCCGCCACCACCCACTAGGAAAACACTGACTTCCTGCTGCGCTCGATATCCTGGCCGCCGGCGGTGCTCGTCATCCTCATGTAGCAGGCTACACTCCGGTGACTGTGCTCCGGCGGCGACCAGCCTCTCTTCGCTCACGACGGAACTCAGCGCTTTCCCGCTGTTAATTGGTAGATGCTCAAGCATCAAGGCAAGGCCCCATGCAACCCAACACCATGCAAATCAAGCTGGCCAATCCCCGCGGCTTCTGCGCTGGCGTCGACCGCGCCATCGAGATCGTCAATGGCGCCCTCGACGCCTTCGGCCCGCCGATCTATGTTCGCCACGAGGTGGTCCACAATCGCTTCGTGGTCGACAGCCTGCGCGAGCGGGGAGCGGTCTTCGTCGAGGAGCTCCATGAGGTGCCCGACGACGTCATC
The DNA here is from genome assembly GCF_030012485.1 of Halomonas rhizosphaerae. Taxonomy (NCBI): domain Bacteria; kingdom Pseudomonadati; phylum Pseudomonadota; class Gammaproteobacteria; order Oceanospirillales; family Halomonadaceae; genus Halomonas; species Halomonas rhizosphaerae. The sequence continues at coordinate 21,460 of NZ_JASCQQ010000037.1, read as the reverse complement.
GTGATCTTCTCGGCCCACGGGGTCTCCCGCGCCGTGCAGGAGGAGGCCGAGCGCCGGGGCCTCAAGGTGTTCGACGCCACCTGCCCGCTGGTCACCAAGGTGCACCTGGAGGTGCTGCGCTACGCCCGCCGCGGCCAGGAGTGCATCCTGATCGGCCACGAGGGGCATCCCGAGGTGGAAGGCACCATGGGGCGCTACGACACCTCCCATGGCGGGCAGATCTACCTGGTCGAGGACGAGGCGGACGTGGCCAGGCTCGAGGTGAAGGACCCGAGCAAGCTCGCCTTCGTCACCCAGACCACCCTCTCCATGGATGACACCGCCCGGGTGATCGACGCCCTGCGCGAGAAGTTCCCCGAGATCCAGGGACCGCGCAAGGACGACATCTGCTACGCCACCCAGAACCGCCAGGACGCCGTGCGCGAGCTGGCGGACGGCGCCGACCTGGTGCTGGTGGTGGGCAGCCCCAACAGCTCCAACTCCAACCGCCTGCGCGAGCTCTCCGAGCGGGTCGGCACGCCGGCCTACCTGGTCGACAGCGCCGAGCAGGTCGACCCGGCGTGGCTCGACGGGGTCGGCGTGATCGGCGTCACCGCCGGCGCCAGCGCCCCCGAGGTGCTGGTCAAGGGCGTGATCGAGCGGCTGCAGGCCCTGGGGGCCACGGCCCCCGAGGAGCTCGCCGGCCGCGAGGAGACCATCACCTTCTCCATGCCCCGCGAACTGCGCGAGCGGGTCATCGCCAGCGAGTAACGCGCTCCTCGCCCCGCCGACACGAAGACGCCGCCGTCAGGGACCTGACGGCGGCGTTCTTTATATAGGTTAGGGGTTTGCAGGGAAGGGGGTTCGTAGGAGCTCACGGTCCGGCGTTCCGGCTTGCAGCGCGATCCATCGCGCAGCGATGGCGGATCAGAACTGCCAGCCAAGGCTGAGGGCGGCCCCCAGTTGGGACATGCTCAGCTCGATCTCCTGGCCCGGCCCCATGGGGTTCTCGCCCCGCACCGTCTCCTCCGGCGAGTAGAAGGCCATGCCGGAGAGGCTCAAGCCGCTCGGAAGCTCGCGGGTGAAGCCTCCGGTAATGTGCCACTCCTGCACGCCGGGGGCCAGGATGTTGAACAGCACCTCGCTCTCCGGGATCGGCTGCTCGCCGTAGCTCACCCCGGCCCGCCAGGTCTGGCGCGCGTCCTGCTGCCACTGCCAGCCGAGCTTCACCACCGTCATGTCGTCCCAGCCGAAGCCGGAGCCGTCGTCATCCCCCAGGCGCGTGGCGGGATCGAAGGGGTTGCCCACGCTGTTGATCTCGCTGTAGCGGATGTGCTGCACGTCCAGCAGCAGCCAGTGGTCCTCGATGCCCGACCAGGCCAGGCCGGCGTGGAACATCTGCGGGATGTCGAAGTCGCCCTGCTCGGCGAAGAGCCCGCGGTAGTCGTCGAACTCGTTCATCTTCAGTACCTTGCGCCAGCTCAGCCCGCCGCGCAGCTCGTCGGTGAGCTGGCCCTGCCAGCCGAACTGGAAGCCGTAGCCCCAGGCATCGTCGGTGCCGTTGTCGGAGAGGGCGCTCGGGTCGGAGGACATCGCCGCGAAGCTGCCCAGCCCCTCGGCGGAGAAGCGCTGGTAGGCGATCACCGGCGAGATGCCGATGGCCTGCTCCTCGGCGAAGCGCCAGGTCCAGGTGGGGGCGATGAAGCCCTGCTCCAGGTTCACCCCGGCCTTGCCCGCACCGAAGGTGCCCATGTCCTGCCCGCTGAACTCGGTGTTCATGCCGCCGTTGGCGAACACCGAGAGCCCGAGCGTCTGGGTCTCGGTGACCTGGCGGTTGTAGCCGAGATGGGGGATCAGGAAGGCCTCGTTCTCGCTCTCCCGGGTGCCGGGCCTCAGGTAGAAGGTCTGCGGGCTCTGGGGGCCGCCACCCTCGACGCTGTACTCCCGGAGCGGCGAGAAGAGCTCGGCGCCGACATCCGCACGGTCGTCGATGAAGGCCATGCCCGCCGGGTTGGTGGCCGCGACGATGCTGTCCTGGGCCAGGGCTGTGCCGGCGCCGGCCATGCCCTGGTTGATAGTGCCGTAGCCGTGGGAGAAGTAACCGTTGGTCGCCAGTGCCTGGGCCGGGGCGAGGGCCGCCAGCACCAGCAGGGAGTGCTTGAGTCGCATCGTGCTGCCTGTGGGTCAGGGGAGGGGAGTTTTGGGCCTCCTTCTACAGCATGGTGGTTATAATGAAAAGTAATCAGTTTCTATACTGATATGCCCTGAAGCCACCCACTGTGCTGCCATGCCCAAGCCTGTGCAGGGCAAAGGGGCTGCGGGGCCAGTATCGATCGCCGGTTCCTCCCGGCCCTCAGGGTCCGCCCAGACCGGCGTGTCAGCAGCCCCTCACCCGGGCAGCATGGCATTTTTGATCCTGTACACTATCGAAATGCCACATCTTGATACATACTGAAACAAATGCCTTGACCCGCAGGGAGACGCACCGCGTGACCCCCAAGAGCACACGATTCAGGCCCCAGGGCCCCTCAGGCAGCACCCGGCGAAGCGCCGGGTTTACGCTGATCGAGTTGCTGATTGCGGTAGCCGTGATCGGGATTCTGGCGGCGATCGCGATTCCCAATTACCTGAGCTATCTGGAGGGGGCCAGAAGGACGGATGCCCATGCGGGGCTGATGCAGGCTGCCCAGGAGCTGGAAAGATGTTACACGGCAAACTCGGCATATTCAGGGTGCTCGGCCATGAGTACATACCCGAAACCTTCACCAGACGAAATCTATACGATAACTCCGTCCGTTGAAGAAAGTGGTGCTGGTTTTACAGTTACTGCAAGTACAACGGAAGATGATGGTTGTAGTGATAACATTACAATTAACCATCAAGGTGTGAAAAATCCGCCAGGGTGCTGGTAGCTATGCGTCAATCTGGAATTACCTTGATAGAGCTACTGGTTACAGTCGCACTTATTGCCATAATGGCAACAATAGGGATGCCTAATTTTCAGTCGCTTCTAGGTAGCAATCGATTTGCCGGGGATTATAATGAACTGATGGCCCACCTGCACTTTGGCAGGAGTGAAGCTGTAAAGAGACGCTCGGATATTGCTGTAAACGTTTCAAGTAGTGGAGGGGTCTGGAAAGTGGAAGTGAGGGATGAAGATAACATCCTATTGAGAGAAACTAGCGGCCGTGATGGGCAGGTCTCTGTAGCGAGTGGAAGTGTCAGTTTTAACGCCCTCGGCAGAAGGACTGGCTGTACTGGAGAGTGGGATGGTACAACATGCTCTGTTATGGTCACTTCGAATAGCCGTTCCGGATCAATCACTATTACAGCAACGGGAAGGATTGAGTAATAATGATGACCAGCCTAAAACCCCTGAAGCTAACTTATGAAGGAGGGTTTACATTGTTGGAGGCCTTGCTTGCAGTGTTGGTGCTGTCCATCGGGCTCTTGGGAGTGGCTGGTATGCAACTCAAGGCTATGCAGAGCGCCCAGGTTGCCTATCAAAGGTCAATCGCAACTCTTGCTGCTCAGGATGCTGTTGAAAGATTGTGGGCCTCTGTGGCGGCGAATGACGGAATTTGTTCCAGCGCCAGCATCGACGACTGGGCTTCCCAATGGGACCCACACTTTCCCGGTACCCTTTCGGCTCCCTTGGCACAGGATGGTTGCCGATTCGCTATTGATATACAGTGGAGTGATGACCGCTTCCTAATCGACGAAGGAAGCGTGGAGAATGTCTCTAACCTCAAATACCTTGTCCGGGTGCCGGGGAGTGGGAGTTAATCATGTTTGAGCCCATTCTTATAGGCCGAAAAGAAGCTGGCGGATTTTCTCTTGTTGAGTTGATGATTGCCTTGGTTATTGGTTTGATCATCGTGCTTGGAGCTGGCCAGCTTCTGCTTATGGGTGTCCAGTCCTTTCGAGAAATGGAGAGCTTGGCTAAGAGGCAGGAAACCATTCGCTATATGGCAGACGTCTTGTCTGAAGATATTCGTTCGGCTTTCAATCGAGTTTCGCAGAATGAAGTTTCCGTGGATCCCAGCGAAGAGTCTGTTCGTGTCGAGGATGATGGAAAGGTGTTGATATTGGAATATTTCGAAGTAATTGATGATGTGGGGTTTGGACGTGAGGGAATCCCCTACTGTGTTAATGGTGATGAGTTGCGGTGGTTGCGATATACCTTTTCGCAAGGGGAGTTAAGTGTGGCTACCGTCTGTGAGTCGGATGAAGGTGCGGCAGTCGATGACCATGATGTTGCAAATCTCGACAGCGCAACAAGCGAGACCATTATCAGTGGCCTTTCCGATCTGACATTTTCAGACGCTGGCGACACCGAGCCTTCTACCTTCAACGTGCAGGTGTCTTTTCCGGCAATTGGAGATGAGTCCGTAGAAAAGACTTTTAGCTTCTTTGTCGTCAACCGAATAAAGGCGATGGCCAAGATTAACTAGATGAATTGCTGCCGATTTCAGGTGGTGGGACGGAGGTGGAAAATGAACGGTAAAGCACGCCAAGATGGTGTCGCCCTCGTCGTGACGCTTGTCTTCTTGATTGTGGCATTGGTGCTGGGTCTTTCCAGCTATCAGTCGACTCGCCTTGAAGAGTCTATGTCCGGCAACTATCGTGCAGCCAAAAGTGCAGGTATGGCGGCGGAGTATGCCGCGGCCGAAGCTTGGGCAGGTGAGTTCCGGGATAAGGTGGCTCCCGTCCGCGCCGCGGATACACTTCATGCCGTCACTCTGGATGCCTCAGATAGCGGTGATTATTCTCATCTTTCGGCCTATTACTTTTTCACCCCTTTAGTGTCCGGAGGGGAGGACAAGTTCGGTCGTTATCAGGTGGCTGCGATAGGTGAAGTGACGCAAGACCCTCCCGTGTATCGTTATATTGAGTTCCTTGCCGTGCTGGCTTTGGGGCCTGGTGCGCCTTTAGTTGCCGCTTCAGCAGAAGATGAAACGGCCGAGGAGTGTCTGGCAAAGTTTTCGTTTGACCCTCCCAGTTCAAATATGGAGATTGTTGGTGAAGAAGAGGTTTTTGGGAATATCAAAGCAGCCATGCAGGTCGGTTGTCCTGAGGCGTCTGAGGCATTGATTGAATCCATCATTCAGGGTAATAGCAATACATCTGTGGATCACGAGGATTATTCTGACCCGGTGGATGGTCAAGATATATTGGTTTGTGATGCTGGCGTTAATAATAATAGGTTTTGCAATTATCAGGGTGGAGTGCAGTCGAGTATTGATATGGAGATTTTTAAGTCTCCTTCGCTCATGGCGGAATATATAGACAGCCTTAGAAATTCGCTTGGTGAAGGTAATGTTTATAATGATCTTCCGGGCAGCTTGGAAGAAGGTGAAGTCACCTTCGTGACTCCTACTGATTTGCGAAGCTTTGATAGTGATGGTGACGGAGTTGATGATGATGAAGGTTATTTCTGGGTTGATTATTCTGGGTCTGTGATTCTCGATGGTTCTGAGGTGAATGACGGTGATAGACTTCAGAGGATAGATGATTTTGGTGTCGAGTACAGCGAGTCTGAAAACTATGAGTATGATGGATCTACTTATACAAAAGTTTCAAGGGTTACATATTCGCACTCAGGTAATTTTGGCGTTGACCCCGGTGATGATGGCGAGACCAAAGGAGGGGTTCTGATTATTGATGGAAATGTTGAATTTGCGGGGGTCCCAAGCTTTGATGGTCTGATTATCGTGCTAGGCGATTACCAAGTGACCGGTGGTGGCGGCGGCGAATTTAATGGCTCAATTGTTTCGTCCCCCTTGCTTGGTGATAATTCTCCTCAGTTTGATGGATTGTTCGGGAATTCTATTGATTGCTATTTGTCAAACTCATGTCAGTTTGATAAAAAAGTCGTGGCGATAGGCGGTGGTGGGTCATCAAGTTATAACTATGATTTAGAGAAGCTCCTTGATGCTGTCAATCTTCTCGACGCTACCGGTGCATGTGCTGGTGACCCATGCGAAAAAGCTTCAAGTCTCCTCGCGTATGGTAATGGTGAAGAGCCTCTAGGGTATTATGCAACTGACTATCGGCAGTCATTCTCCAGGCCCACTATACTGGATGGGGTGACTTTGCCGAATGATTAAGGATTTGCTTAAGGGAAGTGATGAGAGGCCATGCTATTCACCATTCAAGTGTGGTCGCTCAACACTCGGGTTTGTCGTCACTGCTGCCGGTTCTGACGCGCCCCAGGTTGTTGAGGATTACCTTCACTCCCTTGCCGTCCCGCCCGCAAATCTCGAAGGTACCGTTGTGCCCCCTTGACCAGCCTATACCGCTGTATCGGATGGGGTAGGCACGGTTAAAGGTGACGTTTGGTCGCTGGCTACCCTCGAGTACCTTAAGGATCTTGTCCCCCTCCCCCGATAGATTGCCTCCTGTCGCATGTCCCAGCACTACTGCGATGGGTAGAGACCAGTCTGAGATGTCGCACTCCGTGCTGCCAGGCGTTGAAAGCGGACACACCGAGATTGTCGTCCGCCTCGTCACCGCCGTGTTCCTCGCCAATGCCAGCGCCGTCTTGATGCGCAGCACCTCGGCGGCGACCTCGTTGCGTGCTGAGAAGCGTTGGAGGCTCGGGATAGCCCAGGTGACCATGATGGCGAGCACGGCGATGGCGACGATCAGCTCGATCAGCGTCAGGCCGTGCTGGCGAGAAGAAAGCGGGTATCTGGCAGCAGGGCGCATGGTGCCCTCCCGGCGGTGGCCTGTTCGAAGGGTCCTGTCTTCAGGCTAGCCGGGAGGTAATGCCGTGCCGTAGGCGATCGCCTACAGCGGCTGTGCGCCATCCATGCGGGAGGTCGGCGAGGTCTTCCTCGGTCGAGGGGGCAAGGGAGGGTCAAGCGGGCGAAGACACCTCCCGCCTTGGCCGTGCTTCAGTCGTCCCTTTCCTGCTTGTTCTCTTCCTTCTGCTCTTCTTTTCGTTCTGCCAGGTACTTGTCGCGGTGGTCGCCGGAGCAGAACCAGTCGCCGCGCTCGCGCAGGGCGTCCTCCTCGGGCAGGTGCACCTGGCACCAGCTACAGCGCACCATGCGGTTGCCCTGGTCTCCGTCCTGCTGCGGGCCCTCGCGGTCCAGTTTCCACTCGCGGTACATGCGGTAGAGCTTCAGGCCGGCGAAGAACAGCACGGCGAAGATGATCAGGCGAATCAGCAACAGGTTCATTCCTTGTGGAACTCCCAGGTGGGGGTGGCCGGCTTTGCCACTCGGCCGCCCTTGCGGGACAATGGCGGATATCCATCGATTCTCGAGAGATTTCCAAGCCCATGCAAGACCTGACCCTGGTGATGGCTCAGCTCGACCCGCTGGTCGGCGACATTCCCGGCAACGCCGACCTCGCCATCGAGACCGTGCGCGAGGCACGCATCGAGCATGGTGCCGATATCGTGGTGCTGCCCGAGCTCTTCCTGACCGGCTATCCGCCGGAGGACCTGCTGCTGCGCCCCTCCATGGAGACCCGCCTGCGTCATGCCCGGGCCCACATGGCCGAGAAGATGGCCCGCGACGTAATGGTCATCGTCGGCTATCCGGGGCGCCGGGAGGGGCAGAACTGGAACCTGGCCGGGGTGCTCTACAACGGCGAGTGGCTCGACGAGTACGCCAAGCAGGCGCTGCCCAACTACGAGGTGTTCGACGAGCAACGCTACTTCGCCATCGGCAACCAGCCGCTGGTGGTGGAGCACAAGGGCGCCAGGATCGGCATCCTGATCTGCGAGGACATCTGGAGCGAGAAGCCGGTCCGCCAGGCCCGCGATGCCGGCGCCCAGATCCTCGTCACCCTGAATGCCTCGCCCTTCCACCTGGACAAGCCTGCCGAGCGCCTGGCGCTGCTCGAGGCGCGTGCTCGCGAGGTGGCGCTGCCCATCGTCTACGTCAATCAGATCGGCGGCCAGGACGAGCTGGTCTTCGATGGTGGCTCGGCCTGCGTCGATGCCAAGGGCGAGCTGATGGTGCAGGCGCCCCACTGGGCGGTGGGCCTGATGCCGGTGCAGTTCGTGCGCGACCAGCACCACTGGGTGCCTCAGCCGGGCGAGACCGAGCCCGAGGTCGAGCCGGAGGAGAACCTCTACTGCGCGCTGGTCACCGGCCTGCGCGACTACGTCAACAAGAGCGGCTTCGAGGGCGTGGTGCTGGGGCTCTCCGGCGGCATCGACTCGGCGCTGTCGCTGGCCATCGCCGTGGACGCCCTGGGCCCGCAGCGCGTCCACGCGGTGATGATGCCCTACCACTACACGGCGGATATCTCCCGGCAGGATGCCGCCGAGCAGGCCGAGATGCTGGGCGTAGGCTACGAGGTGCTGCCTATCGAGCCGATGGTCGAGGCCTTCATGACGACCCTGGCCGAGAGCTTCGCCGGTACCGAGCGGGACACCACCGAGGAGAACCTGCAGTCGCGCTGCCGCGGCGTGCTGCTGATGGCCATCTCCAACAAGAAGGGCCTGATGGTGCTGACCACCGGCAACAAGAGCGAGATGGCGGTGGGCTACGCCACCCTCTACGGCGACATGGTGGGCGGCTACAACGCCATCAAGGACGTCTACAAGACCTGGGTCTACCGCCTGGCGCGCTGGCGCAACACCCAGTCGGCGGCGATTCCCGAGCGGGTCATCGAGCGGCCGCCTACCGCCGAGCTCGCCCCGGACCAGCAGGACAGCGACAGCCTGCCGGACTACGACGTGCTCGATGCCATCCTGGTGCGCTATATCGAGGGCGACATGAGCGCCGAGGCGATCATCGAGGCGGGCTTCGAGCGCGAGGATGTCTACAAGGTGGCCAAGCTGGTGGACCGCTGCGAGTACAAGCGGCGCCAGGCACCGGTGGGCGTGCGCGTCACCCGCCGCGGCTTCGGCCGCGACCGCCGCTACCCGATCGTCAACGGCTGGCAGCCGGGGGACTGACGGCGTCAAGCCGCAAGCGCCGGGCCAATAGAAACGAGAAACGCCACCCCCTTTCGGGCGGTGGCGTTCTTCCGTCAAGAGGGCAGGGTCAGTGCGAATGCGAGCCGTGCTGCTCCAGGCGCTCGGCCAGCCAGATCTTGATGATGGACTGGCGGGTGACGCCGAGACGAGCGGCTTCCCGGTCCAGCGAGTCGATCATCCATGTCGGGAAGTCGACATTGACGCGCTTCTGCTTCCTGAGCGGACGACTGGCTTGCGACAGGTCGAGCTCATCGATGATGTCGTCACCTTCATCGAAACGGTTATCGAGATCATGGGCTTTCATAGAGGGCTACCTCACTGCTGCGCGATGCATCGGCGACTCCCTATGTGCCTGGCGGCGCCAATCGCCCAATGAATTCCGTTCCCACAGGGTGCGGAGCCACCGGACAGGTTGTCGTGGGAGCTTTGCTTGCAAAGCGATTGGTACGCCGCTAAGGCCGCCGCTATGCGGCGGATCGCGCTGCAAGCAGCACTCCCACAGGGAACTGTCAGTGCATTCACGCTGATCTGCGAAGAACCTTTGATGATGCCGGATCCGAAACCGGCATCATCCTGCTCGGCGCTCGGCGCTCGGCGCTCGGCGCTCGGCGCTCGGCGGCGTCAGGCCGAGAGGGCGTCGGCCTTGACGTGCTCCGGGCGGAAGGAGCGGCCGCGCAGGCGCTCGTGGTCCGGCGCATTCTCGATCAGCACCTGGAGGGTCTCGCGGGCGCGGTCGCGCATCTCGAGGCCCAGGTAGCCCTCCACCATCACCGCCAGGGCATCATGGGTGGCCTCGGACTGCGGGTAGTTCTCGATCACCCAGCGGCCGCGCTCCACGGCGGCCAGGTAGGCCCCCTTGCGCAGGTAGAAGTCGGCCACGTGCAGCTCGTGGCGGGCCAGCACGTTGCGCAGGTAGACGATGCGCTGCCGGGCGTCCGGGGCGTACTGGCTGTCCGGAAAACGCTGGATCAGCTCCCGGAAGTCGGCGTAGGCATCGCGGGTGGCGCCCGGGTCGCGCTTGGCGATATCGATCAGCCGCAGCCGCTCCAGGCTGAAGCGCCCCGCCTGCCAGGCGGCCAGGCCACGCATGTAGTAGGCGTAGTCCACCTGGGGGTGGTCCGGGTGCAGACGAATGAAGCGGCTGGCGGCGGCGCGGGCGCCTTCCCAGTCGTCGGTCTCGTAGTAGGCGTAGATCAGCTCCAGCTGCGCCTGCTCGGCATGCTCGCCGAAGGGGAAGCGGGTATCGATGGCCTCGAGCCGGTTGATGGCGGTGGTGTAACTGCCATCCTCCAGGGCCTCGCGACCCTCCTCGTAGAGCTGGCGCTCGGCGACGCCATCGAGCTCGTCTTCCTGGGAATCGGTGCTGGCGCAGCCGGCCAGCAGGACGCCGGCCATCAGCAGGGACGCCAGGCGGGCGGGGGAGGTGATAACGCGCATCGTGATCCTCGTGTCTAACAACCCGGACGGCCGTGATAGAATCGGCCGATATCCGCCCACTATAAAGCACCTTGCGGCGAAACGCAGTCATCGCTCCCGGTGCGCAAAGAGCTCTGTCCCGACCCATGTCCCAGACCCTCGACGCACAGCATCGCGTTCCCGAACGCATGGCGGGCCTGCGCCTCGACCAGGCCGCCGCCGAACTCTTCGCCGACTTTTCCCGGGAGCGGCTCAAGGCCTGGATCAAGAGCGGGGCCCTGACCCTGGATGGCCAACCCGCCAAGCCCAAGGACAAGGTCTATGGCGGCGAGGCCCTGGTCCTGGCCGCCGAGATCGAGGACGACACCCGCTTCGAGCCCGAGGACATCCCCCTGACGGTGGTGTACGAGGACGACGAGGTGCTGGTGATCGACAAGCCACCGGGCCTGGTGGTGCATCCCGCCGCCGGCAACCCCGACGGCACCCTGCTCAATGCCCTGCTGCACCACGACCCGCAACTGGCCACCATCCCCCGGGCGGGCATCGTGCACCGCCTGGACAAGGACACCAGCGGGCTGATGGTGGTGGCCAGGACCCTGGCCGCGCAGACCGCCCTGGTCGAGCAGCTCCAGGCGCGCACCGTCTCGCGGGAGTACGATGCCGTGGTGGTCGGGGTGATGACCGCCGGCGGCACCGTGGACGCCCCCATCGGCCGCCACCCGCGCGACCGCAAGCGCCAGGCGGTGAATGCCTCGGGCAAGCCGGCGGTGACCCACTACCGGGTGGTGGAGCGCTTCCGCGCCCATACCCATGCGCGCTGCAAGCTCGAGACCGGCCGCACCCACCAGATCCGCGTGCACATGGCCCATGCGCGCTATCCGCTGATCGGCGACCCGGTCTACGGTGGGCGCCTCAAGCTGCCGGCCGGCGCCGGCGAGACGCTCAAGGAGATCCTGCGCGAGTTCCCCCGCCAGGCGCTGCATGCCCGCAAGCTGGCCTTCGTGCATCCGGTCAGCGGCGAGCGGATGGCCTTCCGTGCGCCGCTGCCGGATGACCTGCTGATGCTGCTCGACTACCTGCGCGAAGACCGCGAGACCATGCGTTAAGGACCCCGTGATGAGCGATACCTTCGACCTGCGCCCGACCCCGATCCTGCCCGACTGGCCGGCGCCGGAGAGCGTGGGCGCCTTCGTCACCACCCGGGAGACCGGCCCCAGCCAGGGCCCCTTCGCCGCCTTCAATCCCGCCGAGAACCTGGGCGACAACCCGGACCATGTGGCGCTGTGCCGCCGGCAGCTGGAGAAGGAGGTCGGCGACGGCCGCCCGCTGCTGTGGCTCGACCAGGTGCACGGTGCCCGGGTACAGCAGGCCTACTCCGATGCCCGGCCCCAGGCGGACGCCGCCGTGGCGATGAGTAGTGACTATGCCTGCGTGGTGCTCACCGCCGACTGCCTGCCGGTGTTTCTCTGCGACCGTCGCGGCGAGCGGGTGGCGGTGGCCCATGCCGGCTGGCGCGGGCTGGCCGGCGGCGTGATCGAGGCGACCGTGGGGGCGATGGGCCTGCCGCCTGAGGAGCTGATGGCCTGGCTGGGCCCGGCGATCTCCAACGCCCAGTTCGAGGTCGGCCCCGAGGTGCAGCAGGCCTTCGTCGGCGTGCACCCGGAGGCCGAGGCCGCCTTCGACCCCAGCCCCTACCGGCTCGGCCACTACATGGGCGACCTCTACAAGCTGGCCCGCCTGCGCCTCGAGCGCCTGGGCGTCTCGCATATCAGCGGTGGCCACTTCTGCACCGCCTGCGAGCCCCGCTTCTACTCCTACCGCCGCGACGACGGCCTCACCGGCCGCATGGCCAGCGTGATCTGGTTGAGATAGCGCCGAGCGCCGAGCTGCAAGCGCCAAGAACCCCCTCGGCTTGCTCTCTGCGCTTTCGAGCCATCCTGGCTTGGCTGCTTGGCTGCTTGGCTGCTTGGCTGCTTGGCCGCTTAGCCGCTCGCTTGACCGCTTGACCAGCGTCAACTCGTCGCGCCCTTTCCCTGGCCGTCGACTTGAAAGCCGCCCAGGCTGACTCCATTGATACCGTCAAGACACATAGACAGGGCCAAACGGTGCGTCCGACCGCGCCGTCACCCCGATGGAGGAAAGCGAATGCGATTCGACAAGTTCACCGCCAAGCTGCAGAACGCCGTGGCGGATGCCCAGTCGCTGGCCGTGGGCCGTGGCCACAACCAGCTGGAGCCCGGCCACCTGCTGCTGGCGTTGCTGGAGGCCACCGATACCGGCGTGAAGGCGCTGGTGCAGAAGGCCGGCGGCGATGCCGCCCGGCTGCGCGACGGCCTGGTGGGCCACTTGGACGACCTGCCCAAGGTCGCCAACTTCGATGGCGAGGTACAGCCCTCCCGCGACCTGATCAAGTTGTTCAACCTCACCGACCGCGAGGCCCAGAAGCGCGGCGACCAGTACATCGCCAGCGAGCTGGTGCTGCTGGCCGCGCTGGAGATGGGCCACGCGGTGACCAAGCTGCTGACCCAGGCCGGGGTGACCCGAAAGGCGCTGGAGAGCGCCGTCGACAGCGTGCGCGGCGGCGAGAAGGTCGACGACCCCAACGCCGAGGACCAGCGCGAGGCGCTGGAGAAGTACACCCTGGACCTCAACGAGCGGGCGACCAGCGGCAAGATCGACCCGGTGATCGGTCGCGACGACGAGATCCGCCGCACCATCCAGGTGCTGCAGCGGCGCACCAAGAACAACCCGGTGCTGATCGGCGAGCCCGGCGTGGGCAAGACCGCCATCGTCGAGGGCCTGGCCCAGCGCATCGTCGACGGCGAGGTGCCGGAAGGGCTCAAGGACAAGCGCGTGCTCTCGCTGGATATGGGCGCGCTGCTGGCCGGGGCCAAGTTCCGCGGCGAGTTCGAGGAACGCCTCAAGTCGGTACTCAAGGAGCTGTCCCAGGAGGAGGGACGGGTGATCCTGTTCATCGACGAGCTGCACACCATGGTCGGCGCCGGCAAGGCCGAGGGCTCAATGGATGCCGGCAACATGTTGAAGCCTGCCCTGGCCCGCGGCGAGCTGCACTGCGTGGGCGCCACCACCCTGGACGAGTATCGCAAGTACATCGAGAAGGACGCCGCCCTGGAGCGCCGCTTCCAGAAGGTGCTGGTGGACGAGCCCTCCGAGGAGGACACCGTGGCGATCCTGCGCGGCCTCAAGGAGCGCTACGAGGTGCACCACGGCGTCGACATCACCGACGGCGCGATCATCGCCGCGGCCAAGCTCTCGACCCGCTACATCACCGACCGCCAGCTGCCCGACAAGGCGATCGACCTGATCGACGAGGCCTCCTCGCGCATCCGCATGGAGCTCGACTCCAAGCCCGAGGAGATGGACCGCCTCGACCGCCGGCTAATCCAGCTGAAGATGGAGCGCGAGCACCTCAAGAAGGAGACCGACGAGGCCTCGAAGAAGCGTCTCGAGAGCCTCGAGGAGCAGATCGGCGAGCTCGAGCGCGAGTACGCCGATCTCGACGAGATCTGGAAGGCCGAGAAGGCCAGCATCCAGGGTGCGGCCCAGTTCAAGGACGCCCTCGACAAGGCCCGCATCGACCTGGAGCAGGCACGTCGCCAGGGCGACCTGGCGCGGATGTCGGAGATCCAGTACGGGGTGATTCCCGACCTGGAGAAGAAGATCGCCGAGGCCAGCGAGGCCGAGGCCGATACCTCCAAGCACCAGCTGCTGCGCTCCAACGTCACCGAGGAGGAGATCGCCGAGGTGGTCTCGCGCTGGACCGGCATCCCCGTGGCCAAGATGCTCGAGGGCGAGCGCGACAAGCTGCTGCGCATGGAGGAGGCGCTGCACGAGCGGGTCATCGGCCAGGACGAGGCGGTGACCGCCGTGGCCAACGCCGTGCGCCGCTCGCGGGCCGGCCTCGCCGACCCCAACCGGCCCAACGGCTCCTTCCTGTTCCTCGGCCCGACCGGGGTGGGCAAGACGGAGCTCTGCAAGTCGCTGGCCAACTTCCTCTTCGACACCGAGGAGGCGATGGTGCGCATCGACATGTCGGAGTTCATGGAGAAGCACTCCGTGGCGCGGCTGATCGGCGCGCCTCCCGGCTATGTCGGCTACGAGGAGGGCGGCTACCTGACCGAGGCGGTGCGCCGCAAGCCCTACTCGGTGCTGCTGCTCGACGAGGTGGAGAAGGCCCATGCCGACGTCTTCAACATCCTGCTGCAGGTGCTGGAGGACGGCCGCCTGACCGACGGCCAGGGCCGCACCGTGGACTTCCGCAACACGGTGATCGTGATGACCTCCAACATGGGCTCGGACATCATCCAGCGCATGGGCGGCGACGACAGCGACTACGCCGAGATGAAGGAGATGGTGATGGCGGTGGTCGGCGACCACTTCCGTCCGGAGCTGATCAACCGCATCGACGAGGTGGTGGTCTTCCACGCCCTCGGCCAGGCGCAGATCCAGGCCATCGCCGAGATCCAGCTCGACCGCCTGCGCGCGCGGCTCGCGGAGCACGACCTGCGCCTCGAGGTCAGCGAGGCCGCACTGGTCCTGCTGGCCGAGGCGGGCTTCGACCCGGTGTTCGGTGCCCGGCCGCTCAAGCGGGCGATCCAGAGCCGCATCGAGAACCCGCTGGCCCAGGACCTGCTGGCCGGGAAGTTCTCGCCGGGCGAGGTCATCCACGTGGAGGCGGAAGGCGACCAGCTGGTGTTCCAGAGCTGAGGCCGCGCACGCCGTAAAGCGGCGTCACATTGCGCCACAAAGCGTTACCTTGCCGCCCGGGCGACCGGGCGGCGACGGTCTAAACTGACATCAGGTTGCGTCCTGTAACCCCCTTGCCCGTCCCTCCCCGCGAGTGGACGGGCTCTTTTGTGGTGGCCCGGGTGACACGACCACCTTGCCGGATGGCCCATCCTGGGCTACCCACGCTGTTTCCGCGGTTGACACTTCCACAGTGCTAATGGAATCTTGAGCCTTCCTGATACGGGCGCGGACTCCAGCGGGCAACCCCCCATTCCCGCGCGAAGGGTGGGCCGAGCGCCTCTACCCGCCGAAGGACTTCCGAATCCGGGCCAACCGCCCGGGTCGGCCAACGCCCCCGACGCGGTGAACCGCCGTGAAGGGAACGGCTGATTCTCGTCGCAATGCATCAGCGTTCCCGAAAGAGTGCAGGCCCCAACAGGGCTTTTTGCCAGGGTTTGGCATCAGGTGCCGGCACGGCCGGCAGCGGCATACCGCCGCACTCGACTTCGTGCCCACACGGTGGGCGCGGATCGCACTCGAGACCTCCAGGGGAGATACATCTGTGGAACTGCTTTCCGGCGCAGACATGATTGCCCGCTTCCTCCAGGATGAGGGCGTCGAATACATCTATGGGTATCCCGGGGGGGCGGCGCTGCACATCTACGACGCGCTGTTCCGCCAGGACAAGGTCAAGCACATCCTGGTCCGCCACGAGCAGGCGGCCACTCATGCCGCCGACGGCTACGCCCGGGCCTCCGGCAAGCCGGGCACGGTGCTGGTGACCTCCGGTCCCGGGGCGACCAACGCCGTCACCGGCATCGCCACCGCCTACATGGACTCGATCCCCATGGTGGTGCTGTGCGGCCAGGTGATGAGCCACCTGATCGGCGACGACGCCTTCCAGGAGACCGACATCATCGGCGTGACGCGGCCGATCGTGAAGCACAGCTTCTCGATCCGGCACCCGACCGAGATTCCCGAGGTCCTCAAGAAGGCCTACTACCTGGCCGCGACCGGTCGGCCCGGCCCGGTGGTGGTGGACATTCCCAAGGACATGACCGCGCCCACCGAGCGCTACGAGTACGTCTACCCGAAGAAGGTGAAGATGCGCTCGTACAACCCGGTCACCCGCGGCCACACCGGCCAGATCAAGAAGGCCGTGGAGCTGATGCTCAAGGCCCGGCGCCCGGTCTTCTACACCGGCGGCGGTGTGGTCACCGGCCACGCCAGCGAGGGGCTGACCGACCTGGTCCAGCGGCTGGGCTATCCCATCACCACCACCCTGATGGGCATCGGCTCCTACCCGCAGAGCGACCGCCAGTGCCTGGGCTGGCTGGGCATGCACGGCTCCTACGAGTCGAACATGGCCATGCACCATGCCGACCTGATCATCGCCATCGGCGCGCGCTTCGACGACCGCGTCACCAACAACACCTCGAAGTTCTGCCCCACGGCCAAGATCATCCATGTGGACATCGACCCGAGCTCCGTCTCCAAGACGGTGCGCGCGGACGTGCCCATCGTCGGCCCGGCCGGCAGCGTGATCAACGAGATGATCAGCATGGTGCAGGGCAAGGAGATCGCCAATCCCGAGGCCCTGGGCGACTGGTGGAAGCAGATCGACGGCTGGCGCGAGGAACGCCGCGACAAGCTCTACGAGCCCTCGAAGCCCGGCGAGCCGATCAAGCCCCAGGAGGTGATCGAGGCGCTGTGCCGGGTGACCCGCGGCGAGGCCTACGTGACCACCGACGTGGGCCAGCACCAGATGTTCGCGGCCCAGTACTACAAGTTCGACAAGCCCAACCGCTTCATCACCTCCGGGGGGCTCGGCACCATGGGCTTCGGCTTCCCGGCGGCCATGGGCATCAAGCACAATTTCCCGGAGGAGCAGGTGATCTGCGTCACCGGCGAGGGCAGCTTCCAGATGATGATGCAGGAGCTCTCGACCTGTAAGCAGTTCGGTGGGGGGGTGAAGATCGTCAACCTCAACAACGCCTCGCTGGGCATGGTGCGCCAGTGGCAGGACCTCAACTACAAGTCCCGCCATGCGCACTCCTACATGGAGTCGCTGCCCGATTTCCAGCAGTTGATCGAAGCATATGGCTTCACCGCGCTGCGGGTGGAGACACTGGCGGATCTCGAGCCGGCACTGGAACGCGCCTTTGCCGACACGCACGAGCTGGTGTTCCTCGACGTTCTCGTCGACCCGCACGAGCACGTCTATCCGATGCAGGTGCCCCTGGGCTCCATGCGTGACATGCTGCTTTCCAAGACGGAGCGGACCTGATGCGCCATATCATCTCGATTCTGATGGAAAACGAACCGGGCGCCCTGTCACGCGTGGTGGGGCTGTTCTCCCAGCGCAACTTCAACATCGAAACGCTGAACGTGGCGCCCACCGAGGACCCGAGCCTGTCGCGGCTGACCGTGACCACCGTGGGGGACGACCGGGTGATCGAGCAGATCACCAAGCACCTCAACAAGCTGATCGACGTGGTCAAGCTGGTGGACCTGACCGAGGGCAACCACATCGAGCGCGAGCTGATGCTGGTCAAGGTCAAGGCGCTGGGCGCGGCCCGCGACGAGGTCAAGCGCACCGTGGACATCTTCCGCGCGCAGATCGTCGACGTGACGCCGAGCCTCTACACGGTGCAGATCACCGGTGACGCTGGCAAGCTGGATGCCTTCCTGCAGGCCATGGCGCCGGTGGGCATCCTCGAGGTGGCGCGCACCGGGGTGTCGGGGATTGCCCGCGGCGACAAGGTTCTTTCCCTGTAAGTGTCCCGGCAAGAGTGCCATCTGCCGCATCGCAAAGGCCGCCCCTCGGGGCGGCCTTCGTCTGTCTCGGGCGGTGGTTCAGTGCTCCACCACCTCGTCCCAGAGGGCGGCGATCAACGGGCTCCTCAGGCGGCGCTCGAGCACGCAGAGCCCGACGTCGTAGTGGGGCAGTTCCGGCTTGACCGGCAGGACCCTGACCCGCTCCGCCAGGGGGCTGGTGTCGAGCACGATCCGCGGCACCACCCCGACGCCAAAGCCCAGTCCCACCATGCTGACGATGGCCTCGTGGCCGGCCACCTGGGCATAGATCCGCGGTGCCACGCCCAGCGCCCGGAACCAGGTGTCGCTGTACTGTCGCGACAGGCCGGCCTCGGAGAGGATCATCGGCACCTCTCGCCACTGCTTGGCGGAGGGCGATTCCGGTGTGGTGGGGATCCAGTCATGGGCCTCGTGGGGTGCGATGAACACCAGCGGCGAGCGAGTCAGCGACTTGAAGGCCAGGGCATCCGGGGCCTGGCGCGGCCGCGGGGTGATCGCCATGTCCTCGTTGCCGGCCAGCACCCGGGGCAGGGACTGGGCCGGGTCCCCGGTGTGCAGCTTGAGCTCGATACCGGGGTAGCGGGTGCGGAACTCGCTGAGCAGCTCGTAGAGGAAACTGTAGCTGGCGGTCACCGAGCAGTAGATGCTGATCTCGCCGGTGAGGGTGCGCGCCTCGCTCATCAGCGACTGGCGCAGCCGTTCCCACTCCTCCAGGGTGTCCCGGGCATAGGCCTGGAAGCTGCGGCCCTGGCGGGTCAGCACCACATGGCGGTTGTCACGCTCGAAGAGCCGCACGCCCAGGCTCTCCTCGAGCTGGCGGATGGTGCGTGAGAGCGTCGAGGGGCTGACGTGGCAGGCCTCGCTGGCGCGGCCGAAGTGCAGGGTCTCGGCCAGGGCGAGGAAGTGCTTGAGGGGGCGCATGTCCATGCCGCCAGTATTGCATATTCCGGGACATGACATTGCAAATATCGCGTTTTACGCAACGCGAGGGCTGGCGTAAGGTGACGTCATCGGCTGCAACGCATCCCAGCGCCGCGACAGACGGCGCGGGTGGCCATCAACGCTGACCTCGTTTCCATTCTTCCGCTTCAGGAGCACCCAACTATGCGCGTCTACTACGACAAGGATTGCGACCTCGCCCTCATCCAGGGCAAGAAGGTGGCCATCGTGGGCTACGGCTCACAGGGCCATGCCCACGCCAACAACCTCAAGGAGTCCGGTGTCGACGTCACCGTCGCCCTGCGTGAAGGCTCCTCCTCTGCGGCCAAGGCCGAGGCCGCCGGCCTCAAGGTCGCCTCCGTCGAGGAAGCCAGCCGCAACGCCGACGTGGTGATGATCCTGGCGCCGGACGAGAACCAGAAGGCGATCTACGAGAACCAGGTCGCGCCGAACCTGGCCCAGGGCGCCACCCTGGCCTTCGCCCACGGCTTCAACATCCACTACAACCAGATCGAGCCGCGCAAGGACCTGGACGTGGTGATGATCGCGCCCAAGGCCCCGGGCCACACCGTGCGCTCCGAGTTCGTGCGCGGCGGCGGTATCCCGGACCTGATCGCCATCCACCAGGACGCCACCGGCAACGCCAAGGAGCTGTCGCTCTCCTACGCGGCGGCCATCGGCGGCGGTCGCAGCGGCATCATCGAGACCACCTTCAAGGACGAGACAGAGACCGACCTGTTCGGCGAGCAGGCCGTGCTCTGCGGCGGTGCCGTGGAACTGGTCAAGGCCGGCTTCGAGACCCTGACCGAGGCGGGCTATGCCCCGGAGATGGCCTACTTCGAGTGCCTGCACGAGCTCAAGCTGATCGTCGACCTGATGTACGAGGGCGGCATCGCCAACATGAACTACTCCATCTCCAACAACGCGGAGTATGGCGAGTACGTGACCGGCACCGAGGTGATCAACGAGCAGTCGCGCGCCGCCATGCGCAATGCGCTCAAGCGCATCCAGACCGGCGAGTACGCCAAGATGTTCATCAACGAGGGCAACAGCAACTACCCCTCGATGACCGCGCGTCGCCGCCTGAACGCCGAGCACCCGATCGAGCAGGTCGGCGAGAAGCTGCGCGGCATGATGCCGTGGATCGCCGCCAACCAGCTGGTCGACAAGTCGAAGAACTGATCCCCGCGATCCGTTCCGGCTGATGCGAGGGCGCGGGTTTCCGCGCCCTCGCTGCGTCCGGGATAGGTAGAGCAATCGCAATTACCCGAAGCGAGAGGCGCCGGGACAGGTCGTAGGGGAGGTCCTATGCCAGGGATGGCATCGGTAGCGCCCAGGGAGGGGTTCACAGCGCCTCCCCGAAGGCCTGTCGCCGGAACAGCCTCGAGCGTTCCTTGCATCTGCGATAGCCCTCAGGGTTGGGGATTGCCGTGAGTCGTCGGCCGCTCTGTGTGTAGAATGGGGCGACACCCAAGCCGATGGAAGAGACAGATGAGTCGGGATGCGCACCACAGCGAGCAACAGCCGGACCAGAAAGGCGACGAGGACCTGGCGAGCACCTTCGTGCGCGAGACGGAAGTGATCGAGGAGTCGGTGGAAGACGGCAAGAAGGTGCGGCGCAAAGGCATCTACCTGCTGCCCAACCTCTTCACCACGTCCGCTCTGTTTGCCGGCTTCTTCGCCGTGGTGGCGGGCATCAACGGCGATTTCACCGCGGCGGCGGTGGCAATCTTCATCGCCATGGTGCTGGATGGCCTGGATGGTCGCGTGGCACGCATGACCAACACCCAGAGCGCTTTCGGCGCCGAGTACGACAGCCTCTCCGACATGCTCTCCTTCGGGGTGGCGCCGGCGCTGGTGGCCTTTACCTGGATCCTCCAGGACATCGGCAAGACCGGCTGGGTGGTGGCCTTCCTCTATGTGGCCTGCGCCGCGCTGCGACTGGCCCGCTTCAACGTGCAGATCGGCAGCGTCGACAAGAAGTGGTTCATCGGCCTGCCCAGCC
Organism: Halomonas rhizosphaerae; assembly: GCF_030012485.1. NCBI lineage: Bacteria > Pseudomonadati > Pseudomonadota > Gammaproteobacteria > Oceanospirillales > Halomonadaceae > Halomonas > Halomonas rhizosphaerae. The sequence continues at coordinate 614 of NZ_JASCQQ010000037.1, read as the reverse complement.
CCTCGGCGGCGGCCCTGGTCGCGGCCAGTGTCTGGACCTTCCACAGCTTCGATGCCGATGCCTTCGGCTTCAAGCTGCTGATGCTCTTCGTGGTGGGGACCGCGGGGATACTGATGGTCAGCAATATCCGCTATTACAGCTTCAAGGACGTGGATCTCAAGGGACCGGTGCCCTTCGTCTTCCTTCTGGCCATCGTGCTGGGCTTCGTGGTCATCTCCATCGAGCCCTCGGTGATGCTGCTGCTGCTGTTCGGTGCCTACGTGATCTCTGGACCGGCGATGGCGGTGATGCGCAAGCTGAAGCACACGCCGACCACCCGCTGAGCCTGGCCAGTCATGCCCCGATACGCCCGCTTCGCGCGGGCGTTGTCGTCTCTGCCCGCGGGGATGTCATCAACAGCCGGTCGTTGTGACATTTTTCTTCCCGAGGGCCTTGCGCGGCCTCGGGATAATCCGTAAAGTACGCATCCGCTGCCGGCGACGGGCACACGTTGCAGGCGGTGATGAGTGGCAGAAGTGCTTGTTTCTGTTTGGGTTTTTCGGGTTGTTTCGCGAAATTCCCGCTTGACGGAGACGCCGGCTTCGGTAGAATATGCGCCACTCGTGACGAAGGCC
>NZ_JASCQQ010000036.1:0-10282 GCF_030012485.1 Halomonas rhizosphaerae | reverse complement strand
CGTCAGACAAAAAAGCCCCCGGCAGCGCCGGGGGAACCACGTTGCAGCACCTTCGATCAGACGTAGTCCTGGTACTTCTCGAGCAGGCGCACCGGCTTCTTCAACGCGTCGCGGCGGAAGGGGTCGCCCAGCTCACGGGTGCACATGATCTCGATGATGCAGGTCTTGCCCTCGTTCATCTGCATGTCCACCGCCTTCTTCAGCGCCGGGCCCACGTCCTCGAGGCGATCCACGGTGATGCCCTCGGCGCCCATCGCCCTGCCGATCTCGGCGAAGCTCTGGTTGTCCAGCTCGCCGGCCACGAAGCGGCGGTTGTAGAACTCGACCTGGTTCTTCTTCTCGGCGCCCCACTGGCGGTTGTGGAACACCACCGCGGTCACCGGGATGTCGTGACGCACCGCGGTCATGGTCTCCATCAGGCTCATGCCCCAGGCGCCGTCGCCGGCGTAGGCGATCCCCGGACGCTCCGGCGCGGCCACCTTGGCCCCGATCATGGTGGGAAAGGCGTAGCCGCAGTTGCCGAAGCTCATCGGCGCGAAGAAGCTGCGCGGCTTCTCGAAGCGCAGGTAGCTGTGCGCTACGGCGTTGATATTGCCGATGTCGGTGGAGACCATCGCGTCCTCGGGCATGGCCTTCTCGAGCTCGCGCAACACCTGGCGCGGGTGCAGGTACTCGCCGCCGGAGAACGGCGTCTCGCCCTGGGCCTCATCGATGGCGTCGAGGCTGAAGGGGTCCTTCTCGTGGGTCCACTCGTCCAGTTCGCGCTCCCAGGCGGCCTTCTCGCTGGCGATCAGCTCGGCGCGCTTGGCCTGGGTAGCGTCGCAGGCCAGGTCGCGGCCCGCCAGGCGCTCGGTGATCGCCTCGGCGGCTTCCTTGGCATCGCCGCAGATGCCCACGGCGATCTTCTTCACCAGGCCGAGCATCTTGTGGTCGGCGTCGATCTGGATGATCTTGGCGTCCTTCGGCCAGTAGTCCAGGCCGTGCTGCGGCAGGGTGCCGAACGGCCCCAGGCGGGTGCCCAGCGCCACCACCACGTCAGCCTGGGCGATCAGCTTCATGCCAGCCTTGGAGCCCTGGTAGCCCAGCGGGCCGCACCACAGCGGGTGACTGGCCGGGAAGGAGTCGTTGTGCTGGTAGCTGTTGACCACCGGCGCGCCCAGCCGCTCGGCCAGCGCCTGGCAGGCCTCCACGCCGTCGGCCATGACCACACCGCCGCCGGAGACGATCACCGGGAACTCGGCCTTGGCCAGCAGCTCGGCCGCCTCACTGAGGGTGCGGGTGCCACCCGGCCCGCGGTCGAGGCGCGCCGGCTCGGGGATCTCGCATTCAATCTCGCCGTAGAAGTAGTCCCGCGGGATGTTCAGCTGGGTCGGCCCCATCTCGGACATCGCCCGGTCGAAGCAGCGAGCGGTGTACTCGGCCATCCGCGCGGGGTGGGTCACGTGCCCCTGGTACTTGGTGAACTCCTGGAACATCGGCAGCTGCTTGCACTCCTGGAAGCCGCCCAGGCCGATGCCGGTGGTGCCCGCTTCGGGGGTGACGATGACCACCGGGCTGTGCGCCCAGTAGGCCGCAGCGATGCCGGTCACGGCGTTGGAAATGCCCGGGCCGTTCTGGCCGATCACCGTGCCGTGGCGGCCGGAGACGCGAGCATAGCCGTCGGCCATGTGCGCCGCGCCCTGCTCGTGGACCACCGGGATCAGGCGGATGCCGGCCGGCGCGAAGATGTCCATGGCGTCCATGAAGGCCGAACCCATGATGCCGAACATGTCGGTCACCCCGTTGGCGACCAGGGTCTCTACGAAGGCCTCCGAGGGCGTCATCGTCTGCTTGCCTTTCACGACCTGGCGAGTGTCTGTGCTGTCTTGGGTGCTCATGGGGTGTCCTCCGAGCCCGTCATCCGGGTTGTTCTATATGAGATGATTTATTCCGGCTTCCGGAATACGGACAGACTCTAGGCAGCCAGCCCTCCCCCGTCAAGTTTAAATTCCATAAAACGATACGATTTGATTCTTTTTGCGGAACTGATCTATGCTCAACCAACGCTCCGGCAGCGACGTCCCCTGCCAGCGGTTGCGATCAGGGACGCCCAAGGTCAACGGTCCCCCGGGCCGAGGAGACGGTGATGACAGACCCCATGAGTGCCCAGCCCGACATCCAGGTGTCAGTGCGCGAGCTCTTCGGCATCGATAGCGACCTCGAGGTGCCCGCCTTCAGCTGGCGCGACGAGTATGTGCCCGAGATCGACGAGGCCTATCGCTTCAACCCCGACGTAACCCTGGCGATACTGGCCGGCTTCACCCGCAACCGCCGAGTGATGGTCCAGGGGCTGCACGGCACCGGCAAGTCGACCCATATCGAGCAGGTGGCGGCACGCCTCAACTGGCCTTGCATGCGGGTCAACCTGGACGGCCATATCAGCCGCCTCGACCTGGTGGGCAAGGACGCCATCGTGATCCGCGACGGGGTGCAGGTCACCGAATTCCAGGAAGGCATCGTGCCCTGGTCGCTACAGCGGCCGGTGGCTTTGATCTTCGACGAGTACGACGCCGGCCGGCCGGACGTGATGTTCGTCATCCAACGCATCCTAGAGCGCGACGGCCACTTTACGCTGCTCGACCAGAACCGGGTCATCCATCCCCACCCCCACTTCCGGCTGTTCGCCACCGCCAACACCGTGGGGCTCGGTAACCTGAGCGGGCTCTACCAAGGCACCCAGGTACTCAACCACGCCCAGATGGATCGCTGGAACATCGTCGCCAAGCTCGACTACCTGCCCCGCGACGAGGAGGCGGCCATCGTGCTCGGCCGGGTGCCCAGCAAGGACACCGAGAAGGGACGCGCGCTGATCGCCTCGATGGTGGCGGTGGCCAACCTGACGCGTCAGGGCTTCGCTGCCGGCGATCTGTCTACGCTGATGTCGCCGCGCACGGTGATCACCTGGGCCGAGAACTGCGAGATCTTCCGCAACCCGGCGCTGGCCTTCCGGCTCTCCTTCCTCAACAAGTGCGACGAGGCCGAGCGGCCCATCGTCGCCGAGTACTACCAGCGCTGCTTCGGCGAGGAGCTCGACGAGTCGTGGATGCGGGAGGCGACCGCGCCATGACCCAAAGCGCACAGCAGCAGGCGCGCCGCCAACAGCGGATCGAGGAGCTGTGCGCGGCCAGCCTGCGCGCCCTGACCGGCGATGCCGGCCTGCACTACCGCGGCCGGCGCCTCTATCAAGGGGAGAGACGCCTGCCGACCCATGCGCCGCACCTGCGCATCGATCCCGAGCAGGACGACTTCGCCGACTGCCGGGCCGCCGCCGACGGCATGGCCTTGCGCCTGCTGCACTCAGACCCGGCCCTGCACCGCGAACGCTGCCCCGAGGACGCGGTCGAGCGCCTGATCTTCGAGCTGCTCGAACAGCTGCGCGTGGAGACCCGCGTCCCCGACGACATGCCGGGCATGGCCAACAACCTGCTGCGGCGCTTCGAGAGCTGGTCGCGGGCCTTCTACCGCTCCGGGCTCACCGAGGGCAGCATCGGCCTGCTGCTCTATACGGTGGCGCAGATGTGCTGGTCACGCCTTCAGGCCCGGCCGGTGCTTGATGAGACCGAGGACTACATCGAGGGCACTCGCGCCTCCCTGGTAAGGGAGCTCGGCACGGCGCTTTATGGGCTGCGCCGCCAGCGTCACGATCAGGCGGCCTACGCCGAGCACGCCCTGGCCATCGCACAAATCGTCGGCACGCGGGTGCGCGCCGAACGGGCCCAGGCAGGTGACGACGAGGATGAGGAGCCAGCGGAAGCGGCCAGCGAAGCCTTCGCCCTGCTGCTCGACCTCGAGGACGGCGACGGTGACGAGGACGGCATCGCGGCCGCTACCACCGGGCACAGCAAGACCTTCGAGGACGCCGCCCTCGCCTACCGGGTCTTCACGGCCCGCTTCGACCGCGAGGTCACCGCCGGGAGCCTGGTGCGCCGCGCCCTGCTGCGTGAGAACCGCGAGTGGCTGGACAAGGCCACCGCCGAGCAGGCCATCAACCTACCGCGCCTGGCCCGGCGGCTGGGCAGCGTGCTCTGTGAGCCACGCCCCGACGGTCGCTCCTTCGGCGAGGAGGAGGGTCGCATCGATGGGCGACGCCTCGCCCAACTGGTGAGCTCGCCCACCGAGCGACGCCTGTTCTATCGCGACCAGGTGAAGCTGGGCACCGACTGCGCCGTCAGCCTGCTGATCGACTGCTCGGGCTCAATGAAGCACCACATCATGCCGGTGACGATGATGGCCGAGAGCCTGATCCGCGCCCTGGAGATGATCGGAGCCACCACCGAGCTGCTCGGTTTCACCACCGGCGCCTGGAACGGCGGCCGCGCCTACCAGGCGTGGATGAGCGGTGGGCGTCCCCGCGGTCCGGGCCGCCTCAACGAGGTGTGCCATATGGTGTTCAAAGACGCTGATCGCAGTTGGCGGCGCGCGCGCACCGACATAGCCGCCCTGCTCAAGCCCGACCTGTTTCGCGAGGGGATCGACGGCGAGGCGGTGGACTGGGCCTGCGAACGCCTGCTCGCCCGGCCCGAGAACCGTCGCATCTTGATCGTGATCTCCGATGGCTGCCCAGCAGACAGCGCCACCAACCTGGCCAACGACGCCTTCTACCTCGACAACCACCTGAAGGAGGTTGTCGCCCGGCGCAGCCGGGAGGGTCAGGTGGAGGTGCTGGGCCTGGGCGTGGGCCTGGACCTCAGCCCCTTCTACCGCCGCTGCCTGGCCACCGACATGGCCCAGGCGCTGGACACCCATCTGTTCGACGAGATCGTCGAGCTGATCGGCGGCCGCCACCGGCGCTGACGATCGTAAACACAGGAGACCTCAATGGCCAAGACCCGCATGGTGACCCAGTTCGGCATGGGCACCTCGATCCGTAGCCGGAACTATACCGAAGCCGCGGCACGGGCGATCCGTGATGCGCTTTGGCACAACTCGCTCAACGTGGCCGACGCCTTTGGCTTTCCCAAGGAAGCCATGCTCATCGACGTCGAGATAGGGGTACAGGACCCCGCTGCCGTCGACCCGGCGGCTCTGCTGGGCATCTTCCCGTATGGACAGCCATCGGTCAGCCTGGTCAAGGGGGGGCTGGACATAGACAAGCCCGACGGAAGTGGCACTAGCGTGATCGCCAACGCCGCCGTCGTCGTCTCCTTCGATATGGAGCCCAATCATGCCTGAGCATCGCATCATACTGGAAATGGGCACCGGCAATGATCTCTATGGCGAGGACTACACCAAGGCGGCCTGTCGCGCCGTGCAGGACGCCTTGCACCATTCATCCATCGTGCTGTTCAAGTCATTGGGCATCGACCACCACGAGATGCGGGTCCAGGTGACCATCGGCGTGCAGGAACCCGAGCGGGTCGACGCGGAGACCGTGGCGGCAAAACTGCCCCGCGGCCGCGCCGAGGTCAGCGTGGTGCACGGCGGACTCAACGTACACGATCCCGTGCAGGAGACCACGCACGTCGTGGCCACCGCCGCCATCGCCGCCTTCCTGCCCATCGAGGAAGACGCCTGGCGGTTGAGCGACGCCGCCGAGTAGCGCCGATGACGCCCTGCCCCCCGGCGTTGGCCGGCGGCCCTCCCTTGATCGGGGCGTTTCTTACACCAACGCTTCTTACATCAGCTCAGAGAAAATCAGCCCGCCGCCGATCACCATCAGCGTGACGAAGGCGATCCGGCGCATGGCCAGGGGCGAGAGACGGGGCGGCCAGCGCCGCCCGGCATAGGTGACCACCGCCACCATGGGAATTGCCCAGGCGGTGAAAACGAAGATCTCGAGATCTAACCCGCCCTTGGCGGCGACGAAAAGGGTGCGCATGCCCGACGTCGCCGCGAACATCAGGATCAGCATGTTGCGGATCGCCACCGGCGGCAGCGGCTGGCGATAGCACTGGTAGATTACAGGCGGCCCGGCGATGCCGAACAGACCGCCGCAGAGCCCCGACAGCACGCCGCTGATGAAGAAACTGCCCCGCGAGGAGAGGATCTCGCGCTGGCGGGGGCGCAGTACCAGGCTAAGCCCGCCGTAGCACACCAGCAGGCCCAGGGCGATGCGCAGCACGCTCTCGGCGCTGCCGCTGAGCATATCAAGCAGCAGCACGCCGATCACGGTCGCCGGCACGATGCCGAGCACCGTGACCCCGATCACGGCCATGTCGAGATGCTTCAGCTTGCCCGGCAGGGCCACCGCGCTGTTGGCCAGCGTCATGAGGCTGACCACCGCCGCCACCGAGGCCACGGGCGCGACATCCAGCCCGCTGGTCGCGCCCATCACGATCATGCCCAGCCCGAAGCCGGTCACCGTCTGGAAGTAGCCGGCGATGGCGGCAATGGCGATAAATGGCAGTAATACCTCAAGGGTCATCGTGCACTCGATCCTGTTTGCGGCTCCCAGCCTGACGCTGGACGCTCGGGGAATGGAGCCTGGCCCCCCGCATAACATCGGCGAGACATTGACGCCGCGTACAAGGTACCGGCTCGGCCAACCTCGATGGCACAGACTCCCTGGCTCCAGGTTGACGCGACAGGCCTCGCCTGCGCTCTGAAAAGCGGAATAAACATGCTAGGGCAACGCCGGTAATACTACCCCGACGCCAGCAAAAGTACGCCCTTCAGCAGGATCGCCGCGCCCAGCCCGATCAAAGTCAGCATGGCTAGCCGACGCATCAGCCCGGCGGAGCATGGCGGGGGGTAGCGACGCCCGAGCCAGGTCGCGCCGCCCACCACCGGCATCGACCACAGGGCCAGCTGCCAGACGTCACCGGTCAGCCCACCCTGGCTCGCGACGTACAGGGTGCGAACCCCGGAGGTGATCGCGAAGCACAGGATCAGCAGCAGCCGGATGGTCTCCAGCGACAGCGGCTGGCGGTAGCAGTGGTAGATGACCGGCGGCCCGGGAACGCCGAAGAGTCCGCCGCAGAGTCCCGTCAAGGCGCCGCTCACGGCAAAGGTCCAGGAGGGGGATTCAGCGCGCAGGGGACGGGGACGAAGGCCGATACTGATGCCTCCGGACAGCACGAGGGCGCCCAAAAGCAGGGTGAGCAGCACCGTCAAGGTCGCGTCCAGCCACGACAGCAGCCAGACGCCCACCATGATGGAGGGCACGATGCCCAACGCGAGCGCCACGATCCGGTGCGCCCCCAGGCCGCGCCACCTCCCCGGCAGGGCGACGGCACTGTTGACCAGAGTCACCAGGCTGACCACCGCCGCGAGCACCGGCACCGATGCCACGCCTAGCCCCCCGGCGGCACCCATGACGATCATGCCAAGGCCGAATCCCGCCACCGTATGGAGGTAGCCGGCCAGGCCCATGATGGCGAGCGTCGCCAGCAGCGCCCCGGGCTCCATCGTCAGGGTCCAGGGGGCCATGGCGCACTCGTGATGATGACCATCAGGCCTCAGCGGCGGCCGACAGGCTCTGGGCCTGCACCGTGGTCACCGCGATCACATGGTAGACATCATCGAAGCTGCAGCCCCGGGAGAGGTCGTTGGCCGGCTTGGCCAGGCCCTGCAGCAGCGGGCCGATAGCCTCGGCGCCGCCGATCCGCTCGGCCAGCTTGTAGCCGATGTTGCCGGCCTCAAGGTCCGGGAAGATCAGCACGTTGGCGTTGCCCTTGACCTTCGAGTCGGGCAGCTTGCGTTCGGCGATCTCGGCCACGATGGCGGCGTCGAGCTGCACGTCCTCGTCGATGGCAAGCTCCGGCCGGGCGGCCTTCACCTCCCGGGCGGCCTGCACGACCTTCTCGACGTTGCCATGCCGGGCGCTGCCGCTGGTCGAGAACGACAGCATGGCCACGCGCGGCGCCTCATTCAACAGCGCCTGGGCGCTGTCGGCGGCAGCCATGGCGATCTGGGCGAGCTCTCCGGCGTCGGGATCGATGACCAGGCCGCAGTCGGAGAAGATCATGCCGCCCTTGAGGCTATGGAAAGGCTGGCAGAGCATCATCAGAAAGAAGCTCGAGACCAGCTTGCGACCCGGGGCCAGCCCCAGCAGCTGGATGGCGCTTCTCACCACGTCGGCGGTGGTGTTCACCGCCCCCGCCACGGTGCCGTCGGCGTGGCCCTCACGGACCAGCATGTTGGCGAAGCAGAGCGGTTCGCGCACCGCCGTAGCGGCCTGCTCCGGGGTCATGCCCTTCTTCTCGCGCAGCGCAAAAAGCGCCCGCGCCAGGTCGTCGGTCAACGGCGAGTCGGCCGGGTCGATCACCTCGACCGCCGCCAGATCGACCCCGTAGCGCACGGCGGCCGCGGACATCGCCGCTCGGCCACCCACCAGGATGACCTGGGCGATGCCCTCCTCCGCCGCCTTCGCGGCCGCGCTCAGAATACGCTCGTCCTCGCCCTCGCAGAGCACGATGCGCCGGGGATCGCGGCGCGCGCGCTCGAGAATCTGATTCAAGGCTTTCATGCGATGGCCTCTCGTGCCTGCCGCAATGCGCGGCAGTCGTCAGACAAAAAAGCCCCCGGCAGCGCCGGGGGAACCACGTTGCAGCACCTTCGATCAGACGTAGTCCTGGTACTTCTCGAGCAGGCGCACCGGCTTCTTCAACGCGTCGCGGCGGAAGGGGTCGCCCAGCTCACGGGTGCACATGATCTCGATGATGCAGGTCTTGCCCTCGTTCATCTGCATGTCCACCGCCTTCTTCAGCGCCGGGCCCACGTCCTCGAGGCGATCCACGGTGATGCCCTCGGCGCCCATCGCCCTGCCGATCTCGGCGAAGCTCTGGTTGTCCAGCTCGCCGGCCACGAAGCGGCGGTTGTAGAACTCGACCTGGTTCTTCTTCTCGGCGCCCCACTGGCGGTTGTGGAACACCACCGCGGTCACCGGGATGTCGTGACGCACCGCGGTCATGGTCTCCATCAGGCTCATGCCCCAGGCGCCGTCGCCGGCGTAGGCGATCCCCGGACGCTCCGGCGCGGCCACCTTGGCCCCGATCATGGTGGGAAAGGCGTAGCCGCAGTTGCCGAAGCTCATCGGCGCGAAGAAGCTGCGCGGCTTCTCGAAGCGCAGGTAGCTGTGCGCTACGGCGTTGATATTGCCGATGTCGGTGGAGACCATCGCGTCCTCGGGCATGGCCTTCTCGAGCTCGCGCAACACCTGGCGCGGGTGCAGGTACTCGCCGCCGGAGAACGGCGTCTCGCCCTGGGCCTCATCGATGGCGTCGAGGCTGAAGGGGTCCTTCTCGTGGGTCCACTCGTCCAGTTCGCGCTCCCAGGCGGCCTTCTCGCTGGCGATCAGCTCGGCGCGCTTGGCCTGGGTAGCGTCGCAGGCCAGGTCGCGGCCCGCCAGGCGCTCGGTGATCGCCTCGGCGGCTTCCTTGGCATCGCCGCAGATGCCCACGGCGATCTTCTTCACCAGGCCGAGCATCTTGTGGTCGGCGTCGATCTGGATGATCTTGGCGTCCTTCGGCCAGTAGTCCAGGCCGTGCTGCGGCAGGGTGCCGAACGGCCCCAGGCGGGTGCCCAGCGCCACCACCACGTCAGCCTGGGCGATCAGCTTCATGCCAGCCTTGGAGCCCTGGTAGCCCAGCGGGCCGCACCACAGCGGGTGACTGGCCGGGAAGGAGTCGTTGTGCTGGTAGCTGTTGACCACCGGCGCGCCCAGCCGCTCGGCCAGCGCCTGGCAGGCCTCCACGCCGTCGGCCATGACCACACCGCCGCCGGAGACGATCACCGGGAACTCGGCCTTGGCCAGCAGCTCGGCCGCCTCACTGAGGGTGCGGGTGCCACCCGGCCCGCGGTCGAGGCGCGCCGGCTCGGGGATCTCGCATTCAATCTCGCCGTAGAAGTAGTCCCGCGGGATGTTCAGCTGGGTCGGCCCCATCTCGGACATCGCCCGGTCGAAGCAGCGAGCGGTGTACTCGGCCATCCGCGCGGGGTGGGTCACGTGCCCCTGGTACTTGGTGAACTCCTGGAACATCGGCAGCTGCTTGCACTCCTGGAAGCCGCCCAGGCCGATGCCGGTGGTGCCCGCTTCGGGGGTGACGATGACCACCGGGCTGTGCGCCCAGTAGGCCGCAGCGATGCCGGTCACGGCGTTGGAAATGCCCGGGCCGTTCTGGCCGATCACCGTGCCGTGGCGGCCGGAGACGCGAGCATAGCCGTCGGCCATGTGCGCCGCGCCCTGCTCGTGGACCACCGGGATCAGGCGGATGCCGGCCGGCGCGAAGATGTCCATGGCGTCCATGAAGGCCGAACCCATGATGCCGAACATGTCGGTCACCCCGTTGGCGACCAGGGTCTC
>NZ_JASCQQ010000035.1:0-106010 GCF_030012485.1 Halomonas rhizosphaerae | reverse complement strand
TCAGAAGAACGTCAACCCGACCTGGAAGAGCCGCTCCACGTCGCGCAGCCGGCGCTTGTCGATCACGAACAGGATGACGTGGTCACCGGACTCCACCACCACGTCGTCATGGGCGATCAGCACCTCCTTGCCGCGTACCACGGCGCCGATGGTGGTGCCCTGGGGCAGGTCGATCTCGCCGATGGCGCGCCCCACCACCTTGGACGACTGGGTGTCGCCGTGGGCGATGGCCTCGATGGCCTCGGCCGCGCCGCGGCGCAGCGAGTGGACGTTGACGATGTCGCCGCGCCGCACGTGGGTCAGCAGGCTGCCGATGGTGGCCTGCTGGGGCGAGATGGCGATGTCGATCTCGCCGCCCTGCACCAGGTCGACATAGGCGGCGTTGTTGATCAGCGTCAGCACCTTCTTGGCGCCCATGCGCTTGGCCAGCATCGACGACATGATGTTGACCTCGTCGTCGTTGGTCAGCGCACAGAAGATGTCGCACTCCTCGATGTTCTCCTCCTCCAGCAGCCGCTTGGCGGTGGCGCTGCCGTGCAGCACCACGGTGCGGTCGAGGCGTTCGGAGAGCTGGGTGCAGCGCTCGAGGTTGTGCTCGATGATCTTGACCTGGTGGCTGTGCTCCAGGTGCTCGGCCAGGCGCTCGCCGATGTTGCCGCCGCCGGCGATCATCACCCGGCGGAAGTCGCGGTCGAGGCGGCGCAGCTCGCTCATCACCGCGCGGATGTCGCGCCGGGCGGCGATGAAGAACACCTCGTCGTCGGCCTCGATCACGGTGTCGCCGCGGGGAATGATCGGCCGGTTCTGGCGGTAGATGGCCGCCACCCGGGTGTCGACGCTGGGCATGTGGCGGCGCAGGAAGCCCAGCTCCTGGCCGACCAGCGGGCCGCCGTAGAAGGCCTTCACCGCCACCAGCTGCACCAGGCCGCCGGCGAACTCCAGCACCTGCAGGGCGCCGGGATGCTCGATCAGCCGGCGGATATGGTCGGTGACCACCTGCTCGGGGCTGATCAGCACGTCGATGGGCACCGCCTCGTGGGCGAACAGGCCCTTGCGGGTCAGGTAGGCGGTGGCACGCACCCGGGCGATCTTGGTCGGCGTGCGGAACAGGGTGTGGGCCACCTGGCAGGCGATCATGTTGACCTCGTCAGAGTTGGTCACTGCGATCAGCATGTCGGCGTCCTCGCAGCCGGCCTGGCGAAGCACCATGGGGTAGGAGCCGGCCCCGGAGACCGTGCGGATGTCCAGGCGGGTATGCAGCTCGCGCAGGCGCTCGCCGTCGGTGTCCACCACCGTGATGTCGTTCTCCTCCCGGGCCAGGTGCTCGGCCAGGGTGCCGCCAACCTGGCCGGCGCCGAGGATGATGATCTTCATGGTCGTTGCCGTCCGCTCCGGTCAGGCCGAGGGGTATCGCGTGCGGCGCACCTTGTGCGCCGCAACATCACGAGGCAAGCCTAAACCAGCCGCCGTGAGAAGAACAGGTCGCGCCGTGGTTCAGTCCAGGGTGAACCCGACCTTGATGGTGACCTGCCAGTGGGCGACCCGCCCGTGCTCGATGTGGCCACGCGTGTCCACGACCTCGAGCCAGCGCATGCCATGCAGGCTCTCGGACGCCTTGGTCAGCGCACTCTGGATGGCGTCCTCGATGTCCTTCTCCGAGGAGCCCGTCAGTTCGATGTGCTTGTAGGTGTGATGGCTCATGGAACCTCCCGTGTCGTGAACGGAACGCCCGCCCTCAGGCGGGATGCTTCTCCAGTCTGGCATAGAAGAAGCCGTCGTGACTGTCGGGTTCTGGCAGCAATTGCCGCCCGGCGCCCGAGGCGCGGCCCCAGGCCATGTCGGCTGGGGTGGTCGCCAGCGCCTCCGGGGTGCGGGCGAGGAAGCGCGCGATCTGCTCGGCATTCTCCTCGGGGAGCACCGAGCAGGTGGCATAGAGCAGGGTGCCCCCGGGGCGCAGCAGTGGCCAGAGGTTGTCGAGCAGCCGCGCCTGCAGTGCGGCCAGCGCCTTGATGTCCGAGGCGCGGCGCAGCCGCTTGATGTCGGGGTGGCGGCGGATCACGCCGCTGCCGGAGCAGGGCGCATCGAGCAGGATGGCGTCGAAGGGCGTGCCGTCCCACCAGTCACGGGTGGTGGCGTCGCCCTCGGCCAGGGTCGCGGCGAGCCCCAGGCGCGCCAGGGTATCCTCGACCCGGGCCAGGCGTGCGGCATCGCTGTCGACGGCCTGCAGGTCGATGTCGAACAGTTCCAGCAGGTGGGCGGTCTTGCCGCCGGGGGCGCAGCAGGCGTCCAGCACTCGGGCACCGGGCCGCGGAGCCAGCGACGGGCCGAGCAGCACGGCGGCGAGCTGGGCCGACTCGTCCTGGACGCTGACATGGCCCTCGGCGAAGCCGGGAAGCGTCTCGACATCGCGGGGTGACTCGAGGGTCAGGCCGTCCGGGGCGTGCGCGCAGAGGCGTGCCGGGATGCCCGCCGCGGCGAGACGGTCCAGGTACATCTCGCGGTCGCCATGGCGGCGATTGATCCGCAGCGTCATGGGCCCCGGCGTGTTGTTGGCCTCGCAGATGGCGCGCCAGTCGTCGGGCCAGGCCTGGCGCAGGGCCTTGAGCCACCAGCGGGGATGCAGCAGTGCCACGGCCGGGTCGCGGTCGACATCGGCCTGGAGCTCGGCGCTCTCGCGCTGCAGGCGGCGCAGGCAGCCGTTGAGCACCCGGGTGGCCCACTCCTTGCCCAGCAGGCGGGCGGCGCCGGCGGTCTCGCCCACCGCGGCGTGAGCCGGGATGCGCAGGTAGAGCAGCTGGTGGATGCCGAGCAGCAGCAGGGCCTGGACGTCGGCGTCGCGGGCCTTGAACGGCTTGGCCAGCAGCTTGCCGGCCAGCGCCTCGAGACGTGGCAGGGTGCGGCAGGTGCCGAAGCAGAGCGCCTTGAACAGTGACCGGTCACGGGCCACCACCTGATGGTCGTCGAGGCCGGTGAGCGAGCCCTTGCCGGTGATCACCGGGGCCAGGGCGCGGGCCGCGGCGGCACGCACGGCCAGGCCGTTGTCGCGACTGCCTTCCCGGGTGCGGGGCGCGGTGGTTTCCTGACTCATGGGGTGGCCTCCTCATCGGTGTGTCCCAGTCGGATGCCGGGCGCGAGGCGCTCGGCGCGGGCCTTGAGCAGTTCGCTTACCGCCAGGGGCTTACCGCCGGGCAGCTGGGCGCGGGTCACCTCGAGCACCTGGTCGCCGGCCTCGCCGCAGGCGATGCGCAGGGCGTCGGCACCGTGGGCGAGCAGGGTGCCGGGTGGCATCGGGGCCTCGCCCGGCGCAGGGGAGGCGGTCCGCGCCATCAGCAGGCGCAGGCGGTCGTCCCCCAGGGCGCACCAGGCCACTGGCCAGGGGTTGAAGGCGCGGATCCGGGCCGCGAGCTCGACGGCGGGACGGCGGAAGTCGAGTTCCGCCTCGGCCTTGGAGAGCTTGGCGGCATAGGTGACCCCCCCCTCGGGCTGGGGAGTGGCGTCGAGCCCCTCGCCGGCCAGGGCATCCAGGGCCTCGACGATGGCCTGGCCGCCGAGGCTCGCCAGGCGGTCGTGGAGCTCGCCACCGGTGGTGGTGGCCGAGACCGGGGTGCGCCTGACCAGCAGCATGTCGCCGGTGTCGAGGCCCGCGTCCATCTGCATGATGGTCACGCCGCTCTCCTCGTCGCCGGCCTCGATGGCCCGCTGGATGGGGGCCGCCCCGCGCCAGCGCGGCAGCAGCGAGGCATGCACGTTGAGACAGCCGAGCCGGGGAATCTCGAGCACGGCACGGGGCAGGAGCAGGCCGTAGGCCACCACCACCATGATGTCGGCCTCATGGCCCGCCAGCTCGGCCTGAACCTCGGGCGCCTTCAGGGTCGCCGGCTGGAAGACCGGCAGGCCATGCTCCTGCGCGAGGGCCTTGACGGGGCTCGGGGTCAGCCTGCGGCCGCGGCCGGCCGGGCGGTCGGGCTGGGTATAGACGGCGACGACCTCGTGGTGGCTCGCCAGCAGCGCCGCCAGGCTCTCGGCGGCGAAGTCGGGGGTGCCGGCGAAGATGACGCGCAGGGGTCGGGACATGTTCAGGGCCTTGCCAGTGGGCGATGCCCCTCATGATAACGGAGCTGGCCGCAAACGACGAAGGCCGGCGCATCAGCGTCGGCCTTCATCTCCCGGGAGGGAGGGCAAGGGTCAGGCGGGCTGCATCTGACGGTGACGCTTCTGCATCTTCTTCATCACCCGGTCGCGCTTGAGCACGGAGAGGTAGTCGACGAACAGCACCCCCTCCAGGTGATCGTATTCGTGCTGGATGCAGTGGGCGAGCAGGCCCTCGGCCTCCATCTCGTAGGGCTGGCCGTCACGACCCAGCGCCTTGAGATGTACCTTCAGGGCGCGGGGAACCTCGGCGTAGTATTCCGGGATCGACAGGCAGCCCTCCTGCATCGGCTCGCGCTCGTCGCCGATGGGGGTGAATTCCGGGTTGATCATTACCAGCGGGCGCGACTGGTCGTCGCTGACGTCCATGACGATGACCCGGCGATGAACGTCCACCTGGGTAGCGGCCAGTCCGATGCCGCGCGCGTCGTACATGGTCTCGAGCATGTCGTCGACCAGCTGGCGCACCTCGTCGTCTACCGCCTCGACCGGCGTCGCGATGGTGCGCAGCCGCTCGTCGGGAAATTCGAGGATGGGTAATTTGGCCATGGCGTTGGAATCACCGTTATGCTGTCATTTACAAGATGACACTATTCTAGAAGTACGCGTTCGGTGGCGAAACCGTCGAACGTGCATCACATCAATAGTATCTGACTATACCACGTCGCCGTCGTTCCATGGCGTCAGGCGTGAGGCCAGCAACGCGGGGGAGAGCAGGGATGAAACAGACAGGATGCGCAGTGGGGTGGCGTCAGCGGCTGAAAGGGGGGCTCGGTACCCTGCTGGTGGGCGGGGCCCTCGGTCTCGCCACCACGCTGGTCCAGGCCCAGGGGCTCTCATGGGAGGAGGGCCTGAGAGGCGATGCCCCGGATCGCTATACGGTGGTCAGGGGGGACACCCTCTGGGACATCTCCGGTCGCTTCCTGCAGCATCCCTGGCAGTGGCCCGAGGTGTGGCAGGTCAATCCGCAGATCGAGAACCCCCACCTGATCTATCCCGGCGACATCGTCTACCTCTATGACTGCAACGGGCGTCCCTGTCTCGGCCTCGAGCGTGGCCAGGGCATGGTGCGTCTGTCGCCGGAGGTGCGTACCACCCCGCACCGCGAGGCCATCGAGCCGATTCCCCTGGATGCCGTGCGCCACTTCCTGCGTGAGCACCGCGTCATCGACGACCCCGAGGCGCTGGACGAGCTGGCCTATGTGGTCGCCGGGGATGATGGCCGCCTGGTCAGCGGTGGCGGCGACCGCCTCTATGCCCGGGGCCGGGTCGAGGGCGGCGGCCGCTTCGGCATCTACCGCGTGGGCGAGCGCTACGTCGACAGTGCCAGCGGCGAGCCGCTCGGCCTCGAACTGGAGAGCGTCGGCCAGGCGCGCCGCCTGCGTCAGGAGGACGACATCGCGGTGCTGGAGGTGACTTCTTCCAGCCAGGAGGTGCGCAACGACGACATCGTGCTGCCGCTCGAGGATCGCCGGCTGGTCACCGAGTTCCTGCCTCGGGCCCCCGACCGGGAGGTAGAGGGGCGCATCCTGGCGGTGCCCGGCGGCGTGCGCTTCATCGGCCGCCTGCAGGTGGTGGCGCTGGACCGCGGGCGGCGCGACGGCCTGGAGGCGGGCCATGTGCTGATGGTCGAGCAGCGCGGCGAGCTGGTCAGTGACCCGCGCACCGGGGAGGCGCTGCGCCTGCCCGGCGAGGATGCCGGCCTGGTGATGGTCTTCCGTCCCTACGAGAAGATGAGCTACGGCCTGGTGATGCAGGCCAGTCGCACCCTCTCCGTGGGCGATCGCATCCACAGCCCGCAGCGCCTGCTGGATACGGCGCTGCGCTAGGGCGGGACCCGACGGTGCAGGCGCGGGAATGGCTGGCCCTCGCCCGGCTGCCCGGCATGGGCGCCGCGCGTCTGGCCGAGCTGGTGGCGGCGCGGCCCGACTGGCCGGACGGCTGGCTGGCGGTGCTGCCGCGCGAGGCGGCCATCGCCCTGCGGCTGTGGCTTGACCACTCCGCCCGCAGCCCCCTCTCCGCCGCGCTGTCTGCCGACGAGGCGTGGCTCGGTGCCGAGCCAGGCCGGCACTTGATCCACCCCGACCATCCGGCCTGGCCGAGGCTGCTCGGCCAGATTGCCGATCCCCCGCCGGTGCTCTGGGCGCTGGGGGACCTCAAGGCCCTTGGCCCGCCGCGGCTGACCATGGTCGGCTCGCGGCGCCCGACCCGCGAGGGGCTCACCAATGCCGCCGGCTTCGCCCGGGAACTGGCCGGGCGGGGCTGGTGCGTGGTCAGCGGCATGGCACTGGGCATCGATGCCGCCGCCCAGCAGGCGGCACTCGAGGCCGGCGGGTCGAGCGTGGGGGTGCTCGGCTGCGGGGTGGACGTCATCTACCCGCCGCGCCACCATCGCCTCCACCGCCGCCTGCAGGAGAGCGGCGGCCTGCTGCTCTCCGAGCATCCGCCGGGCACCCCGGCACGGGCCGGCTTCTTCCCGCGACGCAACCGCATCGTCACCGGCCTCTCGCTGGGCGTGCTGGTGGTGGAGGCCGCCGAGCGCAGCGGCTCGCTGGTCAGTGCCCGGCTGGCCCTCGAGCAGAACCGCGAGGTCTTCGCCCTGCCCGGCTCGATCCACAATCCCACGGCCCGGGGCTGCCTGCAGCTGATTCGCGATGGCGCCGTGCTGGTCCGCGACCTGGACGACATCCTCGCCGAGCTCAGCCAGTGGGCCGTGGCCGCCGTGCCCGCATCGACCCCGGGTCCCGAGCCGGCCGAGGCGCGGGAGGACTCGCTGCTGCGCTGGCTGAGTGACACGCCCACGCCGGTGGATGCCCTGGTGGCCCTGACCGGCCGCGGCGTCGCCGACTGTCAGCGTGGCCTGCTCGAGCTGGAGCTGGAGGGCGCCGTGACCCAGGCCGCCGGTGGCTGGGTGCGCCTGCCGACCCGGCCGGAGGCGTGATAGCATACGCCTCCCGAGGCCGGTCATCCGGCATGTCGAGCTCAGGCGAGGAGACCCATGATCGAGGCCAATGAACTGGAGCAGGCCGTGGCGGCCCTGCGGGCCGGAGGCGTGATCGCCTACCCCACCGAGGCCGTCTGGGGACTGGGGTGCGACCCCGACGACGAGCAGGCCCTGGCCCGTCTGCTGCGTCTCAAGGCGCGCGACCCGGCCAAGGGCGTGATCCTGGTGGCGGCGAACATCGACCAGTTCGCGCCCTGGCTCGAGGGGCTGCCCGTCGCGCTGCATGCCCCCCTGGCGGCGAGCTGGCCGGGACCCGCGACCTGGCTGGTGCCCGACAACGGCCGCGCCCGTGCCCTGGTGCGCGGCGACCATGACCGGGTGGCACTGCGGGTCAGTGACCATCCGCTGGTCGTGGCGCTGTGCGAGACCTTCGGTGGCCCGGTGGTCTCGACCTCGGCGAACCGGGCCGGGGAGCCGCCGGCGATGAGCGCCGAGCAGATCCGGGCCACCTTCGGTGATGAGCTCGATGCCGTCCTCGACGGCCCGCTGGGCGGCCTCGCGCGCCCCAGTACCATCCGCGACCTGGTCACCGGCCGGGTACTGCGTTCCTGAAGCGTTCCCTTTCCAGCCCAGGAGGCTCCGTTGGCCCACGCCCATCTCGATGACGTCAAGACCTACCTGCTCGACCTCCAGGAGCGCCTCTGCGCGGGCCTGGCCGGCGAGGACGGTGGCCGCTTCCGCGAGGATGCCTGGGACCGGTCGGAAGGGGGCGGCGGTCGCTCACGGGTGATCGAGCACGGCCGGCTCTTCGAGAAGGGCGGCGTGAACTTCTCCCATGTGTTCGGCGAGCGCCTGCCGCCCTCGGCCACCGCGGCGCGGCCGGAGCTCGTCGGGCGCAGCTTCCATGCGGTGGGGGTCTCCTGGGTGCTGCACCCCGAGAACCCCCATGTGCCCACCAGCCATGGCAACGTGCGCTTCATCATCGCCGAGAAGGCGGGGGAAGCGCCCGTCTGGTGGTTCGGCGGTGGCTTCGACCTGACGCCCTACTACCCGGTGCATGAGGACGTGGTGCACTGGCACCGGGTGGCGCGCGATGCCTGCGCCCCCTTCGGCGAGGCGGTCTACCCCCGCTTCAAGGCCTGGTGCGACGACTACTTCTACCTGAAGCATCGCGACGAGACTCGCGGCGTCGGCGGGCTCTTCTTCGACGACCTCAACGAGGGTGGCTTCGCGCAGTGCTTCGCCTTCCAGCGCGCCGTGGGCGACGCCTTCCTCGATGCTTACCTGCCCATCGTGCGTCGCCGTCGCGACACGCCCTTCGGCGAGCGGGAGCGCGACTTCCAGCTCTATCGTCGCGGGCGCTACGTGGAATTCAACCTGGTGTGGGACCGCGGCACCCTGTTCGGGCTGCAGAGCGGCGGGCGCACCGAATCGATCCTGATGTCGCTGCCGCCCCTGGCGCGCTGGGAATATGACTGGCATCCCGAGCCGGGCAGCCCCGAAGCGCGGCTCTACGACGACTACCTGCGCCCCCGCGACTGGCTCGGCGAGCAGCAAGAGGAGAACGGAGCATGACCGATCGCTACTGCGTCTTCGGCCACCCGGTCGGCCACTCGAAATCGCCGGTCATTCACGCCGCCTTCGCCGACCAGGGCGGTGATGACATCGAGTACGTCGCGATCGAGGCGCCGCTGGATGACTTCGCCGGCGCCTGGCGGCGCTTCGTGGCCGAGGGCGGCCGCGGGGCCAACGTCACCGTGCCCTTCAAGGAGGCGGCCTTCCGCCTCTGCGACACCCTCAGCGAGCGCGCCCGTCGGGCCGGGGCGGTCAACACCCTGGTCCTGGGGGGCAACGGTCTGACATACGGCGATACCACCGACGGGATCGGCCTGGTGCACGACCTGAAGCGTCATGGCGTGGAACTGGCCAGGGCACGGATCCTGGTGCTGGGCGCCGGGGGGGCGGTGCGCGGCGTGCTGGAGCCGCTGCTGGCCGAGGAGCCGGCGAGCCTGCGGGTGGCCAACCGCACGGCGGCCAAGGCCGAGGCCCTCGCCGCCGACTTCCGCGACCTGGGCGAGATCGCCGGGGGTGGCTTCGACGCCGTGGCAGGCCCCTTCGACCTGGTGATCAACGGCACCAGCGCGAGCCTGGCGGGTGACCTGCCGCCGCTGCCCGACGACCTCTTCGCACCGGGGGCCACCGCCTACGACATGATGTACGGTGCCGAGCCCACGGTCTTCCTGCGCTGGGCTGCCGAACACGGCGCCCGCGGCGTGGATGGCCTCGGCATGCTGGTGGAGCAGGCGGCGGAGTCGTTCTTCCAGTGGCGTGGCAGGCGCCCCGATACTGCCCCGGTGCTGGAGAGGCTCAGGCAGGCGCTCAGCGTTTCTTGACGTAGAGCCCCACCATGCAGAGCGCCACGCCGGCCACCGAGGTCAGCATGCCGCCATTGACCAGCCAGGGGTGGCGGTCGACCCAGGGCACGAAAGGCTGGGCTGTGTCGCGGCAGACGCCCGACCGGTAGTCCCAGTGCCCCTCCTGGACGAGCAGGCAGTCGCGTACGTCACCCAATTCCATGAAGTAGGCGCCCATCAGCACCAGGATGGGCACTACCAGCAGCAGCAATCCGATCTTCAGCATGCGAGTCGAGCCTTTCTTCAGGGGCGCGGGCAGTTGGGCGTGCGGCCGGCGTTGCGGGCACGTTCGTAGCGGGCCATGGCGTCGCCCATGGCCGCTTCCAGGCCGCCGATGCGCTGGCCGTGGCTCGGGTGGGTGGACAGCCAGGCCGGTGGCCGGGCACCGCCCCCGGCGGCCGACATGTTGTCCCACAGGGCAATGCTGGCTCTCGGGTCGAAGCCGGCGTCGGCCATCAGGTTGAGGCCCAGGGTGTCGGCCTCGCTCTCGTGGCGCCGCGAGAAGGGCAGCAGGATGCCGTACTGGGCGCCCATGCCCAGCGCCGCCATCATCGTCTCGCCCCCGGCGCCCTGCATGCCGGAGGCGGAGGAGATCACCGACAGGCCGAGCTGGGTGGCACTCTGGGTGGACGCGCGCTCGTTGGCATGACGGGCCAGTACGTGGGCGATCTCGTGGCCGATCACCGCGGCGAGCTGGTCCTGGTTATCGGCCACCTGGAGCAGGCCGGTGTTGATGCCCACGTAGCCGCCGGGCAGGGCGAAGGCGTTGGCCTGCTCGGACTCGAAGACCTTGACCTGCCAGTTCTGGTTGCGGTCCTGCTCGGGAAGGGCGCGGACCACGGCCTCGGTCACGCATTCCACGTAGCGCAGCGGGGCGCCGCCGACCGTCGGCAGCTCCTGCTGGTACTGGGCGAAGGCCTGTGCCCCCATCTGGTCGAGCTGCTCGTCCGACATCAGGGTGAGCTGCGAGCGCCCGGTGGGCGAAGTGGTGCAGGCGGCGAGGCTGACGCTGAGGGCGCCAACGGCAAGCAAATGGGTCCAGCGCATGGAGAGCTCCTGTCGGTTCCAGATCACTGAGACTCTGGACGGGGCGTCGAGGTTCGCCACAAGATACCCCGAACGCCGATCAGGTCAACCGCGAAACATGCATACCGGGAGGAAGCCGTCATGGACGCCGAGCTGTCGCGTCGCTTGCTCAAGCTGCTGGATCACGTCGAACACTGGCTGCCGCCACCCCCGCTGGAGGTGGACTGGGAGCGGGACGTCGCCGCCCTCTGGCAGCGCCATACCCTGGGGGGGCGGTTGCTGCCGGTCCCGCCCCGGGACGCCCTGGCGCTCGACGACCTGCTGGGCATCGAGCGCCAGAAACTGGCGCTGGTCGACAACACCCGCGCCTTCCTGCAGGGACATCCGGCCAACCACGCCCTGCTGTGGGGCTCTCGAGGCAGCGGCAAGTCGTCGCTGATCCGCGCCCTGCTCAACAGCCTGTGCGATGAGGGGCTGCGCCTGGTGCAGGTGGACCGCCATGACCTTTCGGCGCTGCCGATGCTGGTGGAGCAGCTGCGCCACCAGCGGCAGCGTTTCGTCGTCTACTGCGACGACCTCTCCTTCGAGGGCCATGACGACGCCTACAAGGCGCTCAAGAGCGTGCTGGACGGGGCCCTGACCGGACCGCCGCCCAACGTGCTGCTCTACGCCACCTCCAACCGCCGCCACCTGCTGCCGGAATCGATGAGCGACAACGAGGGCTCGCGGCTGGTGGGCGACGAACTGCATCATGGCGATGCCGTGGAGGAGAAGATCTCGCTCTCCGACCGCTTCGGCCTGTGGCTGGGCTTCCACCACTTCAATCAGGATGTCTACCTGGAGGCCTGCTGCCACTGGGTCACCCAGCTGGGCCATCGCGAGGACTGGAACGCCGAGGCGCGGGCCGAGGCGATCCGCTTCGCCACCCTGCGCGGCGGTCGCAGCGGCCGCGGCGCCTGGCAGTTCGCCACCCAGTGGGTGGGCAAGCGCCGCCTGCAGGGAAAGTAGGAAACCTGCACCCCCGATATGGTGAAGCGTGCCTGGATTATCCCTGCGGAATCAGGCTGCCGTCCTCCCCCACGCCCAGGCGGATGGTGGGGGTGAGCAGTCCGGCGGGCAGGGTCATGCCCAGGCCGCGCAGGTCCCCCGGCGTGATGGCCAGCTCGCTGCCGGCGGGCAGCTCTCCCTGGCGGGCCAGCTGGCTGGCCAGCTCCACCATGGGGGCCAGCTGCTCGCGTCCGCCCCCCAGCAGGTCGAACGCCACCGGCAGGCGCAGGTTGGTGTCGTCACCCGAGGTGAGGGTCACGTCCTGCTCGTAGTCGCCGCTGACCGGCTCCACGCCAGGCATGTCCAGGGTCCAGCGGAACCCGGCCATCTCCACGGGCGGCATGCCACCCGGCAGGCCCAGGCCCATGGCCAGGGTCGCCTGCACCGGCAGGCTGCCGGCACCCAGGCTCGACATCGCCAGGGACATGAGGTCGCTGGTGTCGAGGCGGGCGTCCACGGCGTAGGGGCCGATGCGCACCTCCTCCACCCCCAGCGAGGTCACGGCCAGGCGGAAGGCGAAGAGGCCGGTCTGGGGAATCGCCAGGCAGCCGCCGAGCAGGGCAGCCAGGCAGAGCGGGACGAGCAGGCGCCAGCGGCGCCTCAGGCGACGGGAGAGCATCGTGGAATCCTCCGGGACAGCAGCGGTGCTGCATTGCAGCGAGGGGCGTATTTCAGGCCCAGCGGCGCTCCACGTCAAGCCGTCGGGCACCCTCTCTGCCTGCGGCAGAAGCGGAACTGTCGGTGCGCGACGACAGCGCCCGGCCCGTCGTCGATGCCCGGGCCGGGCGCGGCGAGGATGAAAGGGAGGGGAGGTCGGCTCAGCGGCGGCTCCTGCGGGCCTCCCGGGTGCGGCCCAGTTCACGCTTCTTGGCTTTCTCCCGGTCGCTGGCCCCGGCCAGCTGGTCGTAGGGGTTCTCCCCGGACCGGAACTCGAAGCGCATGGGGGTGCCGCGCACCTTGAGCACCTTGCGGAAGGTGTTGGTCAGGTAGCGCTTGTAGGCCTCCGGCAGCGAGCCGGTCTGGTTGCCGTGGACCACGATGATCGGCGGGTTGCTGCCGCCCTGGTGGGCCATGCGCAGCTTGATGCGTCGCCCGCGCACCAGGGGCGGCTGGTGGGCTTCCACGGCGTCCTGGAGGATGGTGGTCAGGCGGTTGGTGGACCAGTGGGCGTTGGCCGAGGCGAAGGCGCGCTCCAGCGACGGGTAGAGGTCCCCCACTCCGGTGCCGTGCAGCGCGGAGATGAAGTGCAGGTCGGCATAGTCGGCGAAGCCCAGGCGGCGCTTGATCTCGGCACGCATCGACTCCTTGGCCTCGTGCTCCAGGCCGTCCCACTTGTTGACCGCCAGCACCAGGGCGCGCCCGCTGGTCAGCACGTAGTCCAGCAGGTGGAGGTCCTGCTCCACCAGGCCGCTGCGGGCATCCAGCACCACGATGGCCACGTGGCACGCCTTGATCGCCTCCAGGGTCTTGATGATCGAGAACTTTTCGGCTATCTCGCGGACGTTCTTGCGGCGCCTGACCCCGGCGGTGTCCACCAGCACGTAGGGCTTGCCGCGTCGCTCGAAGGGGATCTCGATGGCATCGCGGGTGGTGCCCGCCTCGTCGAAGACCACCACCCGCTCCTCGCCGAGCAGGCGGTTGACCAGGGTCGACTTGCCCACATTGGGACGGCCGATCACGCCGATGCGGATCCCCTTGGTGCCGGTGTCCGCGGGGATGCTCTCGTCGCGCGCGGGAAAGGGCTCGAGCACCTCCTCGATCAGCGCGGTGACGTTGCGGCCATGGGCCGCGGCGATGGGGTGCGGGTCGCCGAGCCCCAGCTGCCAGAAGTCGGCCATGGCGCTGTGCTCCTCCAGGCCGTCGACCTTGTTGACCACCAGCCAGGTCTTCTTCTGGTTGACCCGCAGGTGGTTGGCGATGGCCTCGTCGGCGACGTTGAGGCCGGCGCGGGCGTCGACCAGGAAGAGCACGATGTCGGCCTCGTCGATGGCCACCAGCGACTGCTCGGCCATGACCGCGTCGATGCCCGCCTCGTCACCGCTGATGCCGCCGGTGTCGATCACCGTGTAGGCCTTGTCGCCGAGCATGCCGTTGCCGTACTTGCGGTCGCGGGTCAGCCCCGGGAAGTCCGCCACCAGGGCGTCCCGCGAGCGGGTCAGGCGGTTGAAGAGCGTCGACTTGCCGACATTGGGGCGGCCGACCAGGGCGATCACCGGCGTCATGGACGAAGCTCCAGGGCTTCCAGGGTGCCGTCGTTGGCCAGCGCATAGATGCGCCGCCGGTCGGTGAGCGGGCGCACGCCGATCCCCGAGCCGTCGACGCGGGCGCGGCCGACGATCTCGCCCTCGCGGGCATCGATCAGATGCAGGTAGCCCTCGGCGTCGCCCACCACCAGGTGGTCGGTGGCATAGGCTGGCGCGGTGAGCGAGCGTCCCTCGAGGGCCTCGTTGCGCCAGATCTCGTTGCCGGACCCGGCATCCACGGCGATGACGTGGCTGGCCTCGTCGACCACGAACAGGAAGTCCCCTACCAGGATCGGGGTGTGGTAGCTGGAGAGCTCCTGGGCCCACTGCACCTCGCCGGAGGGGGCGTCGAGGGCGGCCAGTCGGCCGTTGTAGCTGGTCACGAAGAGCCGGCCGTCCTGGGTGAGGACCGGCTGGCCCGCCAGGTCGACCAGGCGGTCGATCTCGCTGCGCCCCTCGGGGATGGCGATGCGGCGCTCCCAGAGCGGCTGGCCGCTGCGGTTGTCCAGCGTTACCAGGCGACCGTTGGCGAAGCCGGCGAAGGTGACCGGGTCGATCACCGTGGGGGTGCCGGTGCCGCGCAGGGTCAGCGAGGGACGCGGGCCACTGTAGACCCAGCGTTCGTCGCCGCTCTGGCGGTCCAGGGCAGTGACGCGGCCATCGACGGCCTGGACCACCAGCAGCTGCTGGTTGGCCTGGGGCGCGGCCAGCACCTCGCTGGTGACCCGTGCACGCCACTGAACCTCGCCGTCGTCCTGGTCCAGGGAGAGCACCTCGCCGTTGCGGGTGGCCAGGAAGAGGCTGCCGGCCACGGCGGTCAGGCCGCTGGAGACCGGCGTGTCGAGCTCGACCTCCCAGCGGGTCTCGCCGCTGTCGGCATCCAGTGCCTTTACCAGGCCACGGCCATCGGCGGCGAACAGGGTGTCACCCTCCTGAGCCGGCGCCACCGGGTACCCGGCGTCGCCCAGCCCCTTGCCGACGCGCTCGCGCCACAGGGTCTCCAGCTCGGTGGTGGCGTCAATGGACTGCAGCTCGCGCGGGGCGTACTCGGGCTCGGCCTTGCCGGCGCAGCCGGCCAGCAGGGCCAGGGCGGCGGTGGCGGCAATCAGCAGGGTCGGTCTCATAGGGTGGCCTCCTCGGCGCCGAGGTCGTCCAGCTTGAGCTGGACGCCGTAGAGCGGCTGGTCACGTTCGTCGGCGAGGGTCAGGGCCTCGCGCCAGGCCTCACGGGCCTGGTCGGCCCGCCCCAGGGCATGCTGGACATCGCCGCGTACCTCGGCGCGCTGGGCCGCCAGGGCCTCGGGCACGCCCTCCAGGGTGGTCAGTGCCGTCTCGGCGCTGCCCTCGGCGAGCTGCAGGCGGGCCAGGCGAAGGCGCGCCAGGCCCTCGAGGTAGTCGCGTTCGCTGCCCTCGACCACCGCTTCGAGGGCCGCACGGGCCCGCTCCCGGTCACCCGCTTCGACGGCCAGGCGGGCGTCGAGCAGTCGTGCCAGGTCGGCGTAGAGGGTCTTGCCGTGCTCGTCGGTGATCTCGCCGACCAGCTCGTCGGCACGCTGTCGGGCCTGCTCGTCCATCTCGTCCTGGCCGGTGAGGTCTAGCAGCTGCTGGTAGCGCATGGAGGCGGCCTCGGCCTTGCCCGCCTGATAGTCCTGCCAGGCGTTCCAGCCGAACACGCCGGCCGCGGCGATGACCACGCCGGCGGTCAACGAGGTACCGTTCTCCTTCCACCAGCGCTTGATCGCCTCAAGCTGTTCTTCCTCGGTTCTCAGCTCCGCCACGGGCGGTCTCCTCTGATGCAGGTGTCCGTCAGGCGAAGGATTCGCCTTCCAGCAGGGATGTCAGGGTGTCGGCGAGCCCTGCCTGGGGGAGGCGCTGCTGCTCGCGCTCCTCGCGCAGGAACTTCAGGGTCACGCTGCCCTCGGCCAGCTCGTCCTCGCCGAGCAGCAAGGCCAGGCGGGCGCCGCTGCGGTCGGCCTTCTTGATGCGGCTCTTGAAACTGCCGCCGCCGCAGTGCAGCTGCAGGCGCAGCTCGGGCAGCGCCTCGCGCAGGCGCTCGCCGAGCAGCAGGGCGGCAGCGGTGGCCGCCTCGCCCATGGGCAGCAGGTAGACGTCCAGCTCGTCGCGGGCGGTGTCGGGCACCAGCGCCAGGGTGTCGAGCAGCAGCACCAGCCGTTCGATGCCCATGGCGAAGCCCACCGCCGGGGTCGGCTTGCCGCCGAGCTGCTCCACCAGGCCGTCGTAGCGGCCGCCGGCACACACCGTGCCCTGGCTGCCCAGCGCCGTGGTGGTCCACTCGAAGACGGTGCGGCCGTAGTAGTCCAGGCCGCGCACCAGCCGCGGGTTGATCACGTAGTCGATGCCGGCGGCGTCGAGCAGCGCGCAGAGTTGCTCGAAGTGCGCGCGGGAGGCGTCGTCCAGGTGGTCCATCAGCCTCGGCGCGGCGTCGAGCATCTCGGCCATGTCGGGGTTCTTGGAGTCGAGGATGCGCATCGGGTTGCTGGTCAGGCGCCGGCGAGAGTCCTCGTCGAGCAGGGCATGGTGCTGCTCGAAGTAGGCCACCAGGGTGTCGCGATAGGCGGCACGGGCCTCGGAAGAGCCCAGGGAGTTGAGCTCCAGGCTGACGTGCTCGTAGAGCCCCAGGGCCTTCCACAGTCGGGCCGAGAGCAGGATCGTCTCGGCATCGATGTCCGGCCCCTCGAGGCCGAAGGCCTCCACGCCGACCTGGTGGAACTGGCGGTAGCGGCCCTTCTGGGGGCGCTCGTGGCGGAACATGGGACCCTGGTACCACAGGCGCTGGGTCTGGTTGTGCAGCAGGCCGTGCTCCATGGCGGCGCGCACGCAGCTCGCCGTGCCCTCGGGGCGCAGGGTCAGGCTGTCGCCGTTGCGGTCGTCGAAGGTATACATCTCCTTCTCGACGATGTCGGTGACCTCGCCGATGGAGCGCTTGAACAGTGCTGTCTGCTCGACGATGGGCGTGCGGATCTCGGCGTAGCCATAGCGCCGCATCAGCGCCTGGACCTGGCCCTCGACGTACTGCCAAAGCACCGATTGTTCAGGCAGCAGGTCGTTCATGCCACGGATGGCCTGGATCTTCTTCTTGCTTGCTTCTTTCTGACTCGCTTGGGACGTGCTCAATGCTTGCTCCTTGTCTGCTCGCCGGACGCCATTCGTAGGGTCAGGCGTCCCGGGCGATGACATCCTGTTCGGCCTGCTGCTTCTCGCGGACCTTGTCGCGGATCAGCCGCTCCAGGTCGTCCACCAGGTGGTCGTTACGCAGCTTGCTCGCCGGCTTGCCGTCGATGTAGACGAGGTTGGCGGGGCTGCCGCCGGTGAGGCCGATATCGCTCTCCTTCGCCTCGCCCGGGCCGTTGACCACGCAGCCGATCACCGAGACGTCCAGCGGCGTCATGACGTCCTCCAGGCGCTCCTCGAGGGCGTTCATGGTGGCGATGACGTCGAAGTTCTGGCGCGAGCAACTCGGGCAGGCGATGAAATTGATGCCCTTGCTGCGCAGGCGCAGGCTCTTGAGCATGTCGTAGCCGACCTTGATCTCCTCGACCGGGTCGGCGGCGAGCGACACCCGGATGGTGTCGCCGATGCCGTCCATCAGCAGCATGCCCAGCCCGATGGAGGACTTGACGGTGCCCGAGCGCAGCCCGCCGGCCTCGGTGATACCGAGGTGCAGCGGCTGCTCGATGCGCCCGGCCAGGTCGCGGTAGGCGGCCACGGCCATGAAGACGTCGGAGGCCTTGACGCTGACCTTGAACTCGGGGAAGTCGAGGCGGTCGAGGTGGTCGATATGGCGCATGGCTGACTCGACCAGGGCCGCGGGCGTGGGCTCGCCGTACTTCTTCTGCAGGTCCTTCTCCAGCGAGCCGGCGTTGACGCCGATGCGGATCGGGATGCCGTTGTCGCGGGCGGCCGAGACCACGGCGCGCACGCGCTCTTCCTTGCCGATGTTGCCGGGGTTGATGCGCAGGCAGTCGACGCCGAGTTCGGCGACGCGCAGGGCAATCTTGTAGTCGAAGTGGATGTCGGCGACCAGCGGGACCTCGACCTCGCGCTTGATGCGGCCGAAGGCCTCGGCGGCGTCCATGTCGGGGACCGAGACGCGCACGATGTCGGCGCCGGCGGCCTCGAGCTGGCGGATCTGGGCCACGGTGGCGGCCACGTCCAGGGTGTCGGTGTTGGTCATGCTCTGGACGGAGATGGGGGCATCGCCCCCGACCGGCACCTTGCCGACATGGATCTGGCGTGACTTGCGACGAACGATGGGGGATTGTGCGTGCATGGTGACGGAATCATTCTCCCAGGGTGAAGCGGGCGACGTTGTTGGCCCCGGCGCGCGCCGGGAGGTCCACGGGCTCGCCTTGCCAGACCAGCTCGACGCCGGTGGCGTTGCCCACGGTCAGGCGGAACGGCGGTTCGCCTTCGACGCGTGCCGTGGTGCCGGGTTCCTGGAGCCCGACGAAGACGCGCTCATTGCTGGCGTCGAAGATCTCGGTCCAGGACTGCTCGTTGAAGGTCAGCTCCAGCACCCGCGTATCGCCGGCCGGTGCCTCGGCGGGGCTCTCGGCCTCGGGGGCGGCCTCGGCCACCGCGTCGGGCTCGACCTCGACGGCCGCCTCGCCGTCGCTGGCGGCGGTATCGTCGGGGGCGGTCTCGTCCTCGACGGGCGCCGTCTCGTCGGCGGCGTCATCGTCCGCCGGCGACGGCGGCTCGGCATCGCTCGGCTCGTCCACGGCGGGGGCGTCCTCGACCAGGCCGAGGTCGCTCTCCTCCTCGGGCAGTGGCGGCAGGGACTCGTCGGTGCTCGTGTCGCCCTCGGTGCCGGTGTCGTCCTCGGTGATGGTGGTGCTGCCATCCAGGCTGTCCACCGACACCGGCCCGCTATCGCCGGGCGCGGGCGGCTGGCTGCCGCCGCGGCTCTGCCACCACATCAGCGTCAGGCCGATCAGGCCGGCGATCACCAGCACGGTGACCAGGCGGAACAGCCAGGCGCCGAGGCGCGAGGGCGGCCGGGTGACCTGTACCGGAGTGATGCGGTGCTCGGTCTCCTGGGTGCCGAAGCGTGCCTTGTAGGCCTCGAGCACGGGGCGGTCGTCGATGCCGAGCAGGTGGGCGTAGCTGCGCAGGTAGCCGCGGCGATAGGCAGCCACCGGCACTTCCTCGTAGCTGTCGCCCTCCAGCCCCTGGATCACCGCCGGGCGCAGGTTCAGGGCGGCGGCGACCTCCTCGCGGTCGAGGCCCTGGGCCTCGCGCTCGCGACGCAGCATCTCGCCCGGGGAGGCCTGGCGTGGCGCGGTCTCGGCGGCATCATCGGTGTGAATGTCGCTCATGGCTGAGCATCCTTCGTCAGTAAACGGTGGTCGTGGCCCGGCACGGGATCACTCCAGCTGGTCGGCGTAGAAGCTGGCGGTGGCCGGGTCGCCGCGATCCCGGGCAATGTCGCGGGCCAGGCGCAGGGCCTCGGCCCGCGGGCCGACCAGGCGCATGTAGGTCTCGAGCTGCTGCTCGGCGCGCTCGAGGTTGCCCTGGGCGTACTCGAGTTCGGCCGTCAGCAGGTAGCTGCGTGGACGGCGTGGGGCGATGGCCTGGGCGCGGGCCAGGCTCTCGCGGGCCGCCGTGACGTCGCCCATCTCCAGCCGGCACTGGCCGAGGTTGGCGAACAGTTGCGCCCGGTTGTCGTACTGGGTGTCGCGGGAGGCCTGGTCGAGCTGCTCGCAGGCCTCTTCGAGGCGGCCCCGATCATACAGGAACGCGGCGTAGTTGTTGCGTGCCCGGGTGAAGGAGGGGTCGGCCTCGAGGGCGCGGCGGAAGATCTCGTCGGCGAGCTCGGCCTCGCCCTGGCGCTGATGGACCATGGCCATGGCCTGCAGGGCCTCGGCATCACGGGGATCGATCTCCAGGGCGCGGTCCAGGGCATTCATGGCGCGCGACAGGTTGTCACGCTCGAGGTAGGCGACGCCGAGACGGGTGTAGGCATCGGCGGCCTCGTTGCCGCTGCCCCCGGGCAGGTTGGTCTGGGTGGCGCAACCGGCCAGCCACAGCGAGCCCAGCAGCATGGTGGCGGCGGGTATCTGCCTCAGGCCGGTCATGCGCGGGCGACGAGTCATGGCATCCTCTCCAGGTGGGCACGGAACCGCTGGCCTCGGGTGGCTTGCGACACGCGGGCGACGGTGAAAAAAGGCCCGTCCATCAAAGCGCCGAGCCCAGTTGAAGTCAAGGCGACCCCCCCCGCTCAGTCGGCGTCGATCTGGATGGACTGGATATAGCGCGCGTGGCGCTTGGTGCGATCCTTGACGCGGCCCACCAGCTGGCCGCAGGCGGCATCGATGTCGTCGCCGCGGGTGGTGCGGATCGGCGCGGTGTAGCCCAGCTCATAGAGCCACTGCTGGAAGCGCACCACCTGGTTGCGTGAGGGCTTCTCGTAGCCCGAGTGCGGGAAGGGGTTGAACGGGATCAGGTTGATCTTGCACGGCAGCTCCTCGAGCAGGGCGGCGAGCTGCTCGGCGTGCTCCTGCTGGTCGTTGACGTCCTTGATCACCGTGTACTCGATGGTCACCATCCGCGTGTCGTGGCACTTGGCCAGGTAACGGTGGCAGGCGTCGAGCAGGGTGCGGATGTTGTACTTGCGATTGAGCGGTACCAATTCGTTGCGCAGCTCGTCGTTGGCGGCATGCAGCGAGATGGCCAGGCTCACGTCGAGCTCGTCGCCGAGCCTGTCGAGCATCGGCACCACGCCGGAGGTGGAGAGCGTGACGCGGCGCTTGGAGAGGCCGTAGCCGTCGTCGTCGAGCATCAGCTTCATCGCCGGGACGACGTTGTCGTAGTTGAGCAGCGGCTCGCCCATCCCCATCATCACCACGTTGGTGACGGGGCGGTGGGCTGTGTCGCGGCGCGGCCCCACGCTGCGCTGGGCCACCCACACCTGGCCGATGATCTCGGCGGCGGTGAGGTTGCGCTGGAACCCCTGCTTGCCGGTGGAGCAGAAGCTGCAGTCCAGCGAGCAGCCGACCTGGGAGGAAACGCACAGGGTGCGGCGCTTGCCGTTGTCGGCGGGGATCAGCACCGTCTCCACATAGCTGCCGTCCTCCACCTCGAGCACCCACTTGCGGGTGCCGTCGCTGGAGGTGCCCTCGTAGACCACGCCCGGGCCGCGGATCTCGGCGACCTCGGCCAGGCGCGAGCGCAGCGCCTTGGAGAGGTTGGTCATGGCCGCGAAGTCATCGCAGCCCTCGATGTGGATCCACTTCATCACCTGGGCGGCACGGAACTTCTTCTCGCCGATGGAGAGGAAGAAGGCTTCCAGCTCCTCGCGGGTCATGCCGAGCAGGTTGGTGAGACGGGGAGCAGTGGTGGCGGTCATGGCAGTCAGCGAGTCGTTGGGGCAGGGCGGGGGTGTGGCCACCCCCGCGGGAGAGGCGTGATCAGCCGCGCGGGCAGATCTCGTCCACCTCGAAGAAGTAGGCAATCTCGCGCTCGGCGGATTCCGGGGAGTCGGAGCCATGCACGGCGTTGGCGTCGATGGTCTCGGCGAAGTCGGCACGGATGGTGCCCGGCGCCGCTTCCTTGGGGTTGGTGGCGCCCATCAGGTCACGGTTCCTGGCCACGGCGTCCTCGCCCTCGAGGACCTGCACGACCACCGGCCCGGAGGTCATGAAGCCGACCAGGTCCTTGAAGAAGGGGCGCTCCTTGTGCTCGGCATAGAAGCCACCGGCCTTCTCCTCGGAGAGCTGGAGCATCTTGGCGGCCACGATCTTCAGGCCGGCCTTCTCGAAGCGGCTCTCGATCTCGCCGATCACGTTCTGGGCGACGGCATCGGGCTTGATGATGGACAGGGTGCGCTGGTTGGCCATGGGGGCATGTCTCCGGTTGGCTGGATGATGTGGAGATGGATAGCGCCGCGCCGCCCCTGGCTCCGCGGGGGAGAGGGCGGCGCGGCGACTCGTGTGAATCGGACCGGCGTTTCGGCGGACCGGTAGTTCGGCAGCGTGCGCCGACTGGGCGGGGAGTATAACGCTCCGGGACGGCGTTGAACAATCGTTCAGACGCTGAAGCTCTCGCCGCAGCCGCACTGGTCCTTGACGTTGGGGTTGTTGAAGCGGAAGAAGCGGTTGAGCCCCTCGGAGACATAGTCGACCTCGCTGCCATCGAGCATCTCCAGGGCCTCGGGGGCGACGAAGACCATCACGCCGTGCTCCTCGAAGGTCACGTCGTCATTGGCCGCCTCGTCGGCGAAGTCGAGTACGTAGCTGTAGCCGGAGCAGCCGCTGGGCTTGACCGAGACCCGCAGGCCAAGGCCGTGGCCTCGCTCATCGAGCACCCGATGGATCTGCTCGGCGGCGGCAGTGGTGATCGAAAGGTGCGCCATGGTCTCTCTCCTGAACGTGGTAGGGTCAGACCGCCCGGCGACGTAGCCCGTCCAGGGCGTGTCGCAGGGCGTCCAGTGTGCGGTTGATGTCGGCCTCGGTGGTGAAGCGGCCGAAGCTGAAGCGCAGTGAGGCCAGTGCCAGGGGGCGTTGCAGGCCGATGCCCTTCAGTACATAGGAGGGCTCGACGCTCGCCGAGTTGCAGGCCGAGCCGGTAGAGAGCGCGATGTCGCGCAGCGCCATCAGCAGTGACTCGCCCTCCACCCCCGCGAAGGCCAGGTTGAGGATGTTGGGGACCGCCACCTCGACCGTGGTGTTGTGGTGGATGCCGTTGATATCGGCAAGGCCCTCGAGCAGGCGGTCACGCAGCGCGGAGATGCGGGCCTGGTCGGCCTCGCCCTCGGCGGCGGCGATGGCGAAGGCCTCGCCCATGCCGGCGATCTGGTGGGTGGCCAGGGTACCCGAGCGCATGCCGCGCTCGTGGCCGCCACCATGGATCAGCGCTTCCAGACGGAGGTCGGGGCTGCGCCGCACGTAGAGGGCGCCGATGCCCTTGGGGCCGTAGGCCTTGTGCCCGGAGAGCGACATCAGGTCGATGCCGAGCCGGCCGACGTCCAGCGGGATGCGGCCCACCGCCTGGGCGGCATCCACATGGAAGGTGGCGCCGAAGGCATGGGCCACCTCGGCCAGTGCCGCCAGGTCGTGGATGACGCCCAGTTCGTTGTTCACGGCCATCAGCGAGACCAGCACGGTGTCGTCCCGCATGGCCTCGCGCAGCTGTGCCGGGCTGATGCGCCCGTCGCGGGCCGGCGTCAGCCAGGTCACCTCGAAACCCTCTTCCTCCAACGCCAAGGCGGTATCGACCACCGCCTTGTGCTCGATGATGGAGGTCACCAGGTGGCGCCCACGGGCCCGGTTGGCGCGCATGAAGCCGGTCAGTGCCAGGTTGTCGGCCTCGGTGGCGCCGCTGGTCCAGACGATCTCGCGGGGGTCGGCCGCGATGAGGTCGGCGACCTGGCGGCGGGCGCTCTCCACGGCCTGCTCCGCCTGCCAGCCGAGCATGTGGCTGCGCGAGGCGGGGTTGGCGAAGATGCCGTCGAGGGTCAGGTAGTGGCTCATGACCTCCGCGACCCGCGGGTCGACCGGGGTGGTGGCGGCATAATCGAGGTAGACGGGTGCGCTCATGGGCTCGCTGTTCTGGTTGTCGAATCGGGGCGGTGGAGATGGGGGCTTCGGGAGCGGATGTCGGGGACGTCGAGTCAGCTGGTGGAGGCCAGGATGCCGTCGTCCCACCGGCCGCGCTGGCGGCTGGCGATGGCCTGGATCTCCCCGCGTCCGGCCAGTTGGGCCAGGGTGACCTCCTGGAGGAAGTCGTGGATATGCTCGGAGAGCTCGCACCAAAGGTGGTGGGTCAGGCAGGTGTCGCCCTGCTGGCAGTCCGAGAGGCCGCCACAGCGAGTGGTATCCACGGATTCGTTCACCGCTTGGATGACCTGGGCCACGGTGATGCCTTCCGCGGCCTGGGCCAGCAGGTAGCCGCCGCCCGGGCCACGTACGCTGTCCACCAGCCGGGCACGTCGCAACCGCGCGAACAGCTGCTCCAGGTAGGAGAGCGAGATCTCCTGGCGCTTCGAGATGTCGGCGAGGCTGATGGGGCCGGTGTCGGCATTCATGGCCAGGTCGAGCATGGCGGTGACGGCATAGCGTCCCTTGGTGGTCAGGCGCATGAGGAACTCACCTCGGCACCGACACGCGGGTCGGCAGTCAATGAACGTGATCGGCCATTATGGTAAAGACCGAGTATCGTGGTCAACCATTTCGCCGTCGAGGGGCCGCGTTGGCCTCCCGCTCGCCCGGTGGCGTGCCCTCCGCGCCCCGCTCTCCCTGCTCTTCCCGGGGCGGGCAGCAGCTGTCGACGTCGGCGAGGATGTCGGCGAAGTCCTCGTCGCGCAGCTCCGGCAGGCGGCCGTCGCGGTAGCTGGCGTCGACCTTGCGCAGGGTGGTGCACATGCGCTCGATGCGCTCGTCCACGGCGTGCATGTGGTCGAGCATCGCCTGGATGGAGCGGGCCACCGGATCGGGCATGTCCTGGCTGACGCCGTAGGCGTCGAATCCGAACTTGCGGCGCATCGCCTCGCGCCGTGCGGGATCCACTTCCAGCTCCTCGCCCTGGTCTGGGTCGACGCGGTGCACGACCTTGCCGGGGATGCCGACCACGGTGGCGCCGGCGGGCACCTCCTTGGTGACCACGGCGTTGGAGCCGATCTTGGCCCCGGTGCCCACGCTGAAGGGGCCCAGTATCTTGGCCCCGGCGCCGACGATCACGCCGTCCTCCAGGGTCGGGTGGCGCTTGCCCTTGTTCCAGCTGGTCCCGCCCAGGGTCACGCCCTGGTAGAGGGTGACGTCGTCGCCCACTTCGGCGGTCTCGCCGATCACCACGCCCATGCCGTGGTCGATGAAGAAGCGCCGGCCGATGGTCGCCCCCGGGTGGATCTCCACGCCGGTGAGCCAGCGCGAGAAGGTGGAGAGGGTGCGCGCCAGCCACTTGAGGTTCTTCCGCCACAGCCAGTGGCTGAGGCGGTGGATGAGCAGGGCATGCAGGCCCGGGTAGTTGGTCAGCACTTCCAGGAAGTTGCGTGCCGCCGGGTCGCGGGCGAATACGCTGTTGATGTCCTCGCGCAGACGTTCAAGCATGCAGCGGTCCTTGGGTGGCGGGGCGATGGGGGATGGCCTTCATAGTGGGGGCGCGGCGAGCCGGCTTCAAGCCGCGTCCGCCATCTAGTCTCGGCGCTCGGCCTGCTGCTCGGTGGCGGTGAGAATGCCGCGCAGGATGTTGAGCTCCATGCGCTCGGGGCGGGCTCGCAGGGTGAAGCGGCGCAGCCGGGCCATCAGCTGTCGCGGGGTGGCCGGGTCGTGGAAGCCGATGGTGACCAGGGTGCGCTCCAGGTGCTCGAAGTAGCGCTCGAGTTCCTCGTGGCTGGCCAGCGGCTGGGGCGGTGCCGCTTCGGCCGGGGTGCTGGCCTCCTGCTGACCCAGCCAGGCCTGTCGGCACTCGTAGGCCAGCACCTGGACCGCGGCGGCCAGGTTCAGGGAGCTGAAGTCGGGGTTGGTGGGGATATTCACATGGGCATGGCAGCGCTGCAGCTCCGCGTTGGTCAGGCCGCTGTCCTCGCGGCCGAAGACCAGGGCGACGCGCGCCTCGGGGCTGGCCAGCTCCGCCGGGAGCCGGGCGCCGAGCGCGCGGGGGGTGATCATCGGCCAGGGCAGGGTCCGCGAGCGGGCGCTGGCTCCGACGACCAGGGTGGCGTCGCCCACCGCCTGCTCCAGGGTCTCCACCGTTCGGGCGCCGTGGACGATATGGTCCGCTCCCGAGGCGCGGGAGACGGTGTCGGCGGTGAGCGGCTCGCAGCGCGGCGCCACCAGGGCAAGGTCGGCCAGGCCCATGTTGTGCATGGCGCGGGCAGTGCCGCCGATGTTGCCGGGATGGCTGGTGCCGATCAGGACGATGCGGATGCGCTCGAGCATGGTGGGGCCTGTAGATCCTGGGTGGAGGCGAAGGCGAGCGATTCTACCACGCCGGCCCGGTGCGTCGAATGGCGCGCCCGGTGCGCTTCTGCTAGGATGCGCGCCGACCCGTTCTTTAACACCACTGACTCCCCAAGGCCCGATCATGCATCCGATGGTCCAATTCGCGCTGCGTGCGGCACGCAGCGCCGGCGAACAGTTCCTGCGCATCCGCGAGCGAATCGAGAACTCCCACCAGGAGCACAACCTCGACCGCCTTCTCGAGGATGCCGCCCGCAATGCCGAGACGCTGATCATCCGTCAGCTCTCCCGCGGCTACCCCCAGCATGGCGTCGAAGGACGCTTCACGCCTCACCGCGCCGGTGAGGGCGAGGGTGCCGACACCCTGTGGAAGATCGAACCCTTCCACGGCTACTCCAATCTCAGTGTCGCTTCCCCCGGCTTCGCGCTGTCGGTGGTCTGTCTCGTCAAGGGTCGCCCGGAGCATGCGGTGGTGATCTGTCCCTTCAGCGACGACGAATACCTGGCCAGTCGCGGGCGCGGCGCCCAGCTCAACGGCAAGCGCCTGCGCGTGTCGAAGAACACCGCCGTGGCCGGCACCCGTATCGCCATGAGCCTGCCCGAGACCTGGCTGCGCTCACGCTTCCTGCCCACCTACCTGACCCTGGTGCAGCAGCTCGCCCCGCAGATCGAACTGCAGCGTGCCTCGGGCAGCGGCCTGCTCGACATCGCCGAGCTGGCGGCGGGCCGTGCGGATGCCGCCTTCGTGCTGGGCCTGGAGGAGCAGGACCTGCACGTCGGCTCGCTGCTGCTCAAGGAGAGCGGCGCCCTGATGGGCACGCCCGACGGCCAGCCCAGTGTCGAGATCGAGGGGCGCCTGATGGCCGCCGGACCGCGCCTCTACAAGGCCCTGGTGCAGCAGCTCAAGCCGCATTTCTGAGCGCCGAGCCACAAGCGCCAAGCTAAAAGGAAAACCCCCGTCGGTATCACCGGCGGGGGTTTTCTGTTTCGACCTCGGCGAAGAGGTGGGCGTGCCGCTTGGCGCTGTCAGGGCAGCTCCTCGGCCTCGGGGTCTTCCTTCCTCGCCGGGATCAGGTCCTCGCGATCCAGCTTCACCGCCAGCAGCAGGGCGGCCGCCACGTAGATGGAGGAGAAGGTCCCCACCAGCACGCCGGCGATGAGGGCAATGGAGAAGAAGTGGATCATGTCGCCCCCCAGCAGCAGCAGCGCCAATAGCACCAGCAGGGTGGTGCCGGAGGTCGCCAGGGTGCGCGACAGGGTCATGTTGATCGCCTCGTTGAAGATCGTCGGCATGTCATCGATGCGTGACTTGCGGATGGTCTCGCGGATGCGGTCGTAGACCACGATGGTGTCGTTGAGCGAGTAGCCGATCACCGCCAGCAGGGCAGCGAGCACGGTGAGGTCGAACTCGAACTGGAACAGCGAGAAGATGCCGACGACGATGATCACGTCGTGCAGCAGCGCCAGCAGGGCGCCAATGGCGAACTTGTACTGGAAGCGGAAGGCCACGTAGAGCATCACGATGCCCAGCGCCACCAGCAGGCCCATGCCGCTCTGGTCCCGCAGCTGGTCGCCCACCTGGGCGCCGACGAACTCGGCACGCACCAGCTCCACCTCGTCCCCGGCGTCGCGCAGCAGGTTCACCACCTGCTCGCCGACATCGGGGTCGAAGGCCTGCTGCAGGCGGATCAGCACCTCGGTGGAGGCACCGAAGGTCTGCACCGAGACGTCACGGAATTCGGCGGCTTCCAGGATCTGGCGAACGGCGTCCAGGGAGGGGGCCACCGCGTAGCGGACCTCGACCAGGGTGCCGCCGGTGAAGTCCAGCCCCAGGTTGAGCTGCTGGAACAGCAGCGAGGCGACCGACACCAGCAGCATCAGGCCCGAGATCGCGAAGGCGATCCCGCGCTTGCCCATGAAGTCGAGCTGTCGATTGACGAGGGATTTCATTGCTACCTCTTATATCCAGAGCTTCTTGACCGGCTTGCCGCCGTAGGTCAGGTTGACCATCGCCCGCGTCACCATCAGGGCGGTGAACAGCGAGGTGATGATCCCCAGCGAAAGGGTCACGGCGAAGCCCTTGACCGGCCCGGTGCCGATGGAGAACAGGATCACCGCCACCAGCAGGGTGGTGATGTTGGCATCGATGATCGAGGTGAAGGCACGCTCGTAGCCTGCCGTGATGGCCTGCTGCACCGACAGCCCCGTGCGCAGCTCCTCGCGTATGCGCTCGAAGATCAGCACGTTGGCGTCCACCGCCATACCCAGCGTCAGCACGATGCCGGCGATGCCGGGCAGGGTCAGGGTGGCGCCGAGCAGCGACATGGCCGCCACCAGCAGCGTCAGGTTGAGGGCCAGGGCGACGTTGGCGAAGACGCCGAACACCTTGTAGCGCACCAGCATGAACAGCACCACCAGCAGCAGGCCGATCTGCACCGACATGATGCCGCGCTCGATGTTCTCGGCGCCCAGGCTCGGCCCGATGGTGCGTTCCTGCACGAAGTAGATGGGCGCGGCCAGCGAGCCGGAGCGCAGCAGCAGGGCGAGCTCCGCCGCCTCGGTGGGCGAGTCGAGACCGGTGATGCGGAAGCTGTTGCCCAGCGCGCTCTGGATGGTGGCCAGGCTGATGATGCCGCGCTCGGTGTAGGGCTCGCGCTCCACGACCTCCTCGCCGTCCACCGTCTCGGTGGTCTCGCGGGTCTTGTGCTCGATGAACAGCACCGCCATGTTACGGCCGATGTTGGTGCGGGTGGCCCGGTTCATCAGGGTGCCGCCGGTGCCGTCCAGGTCGATGTTGACCTGGGGGCGGCCGTTCTCGTCGAAGCTGTGGTTGGCGTTCGAGACGCTGTCACCGCTGATGATCACGTCACGCATCAGGTCGGCGCTGCGCGACTCCTGGTTGCGGAACGGGAAGGACTCGGTCTCGTTGTCCGGCGTGTCGGGGCGCGCCTCGAGGCGGAACTCGAGGTTGGCGGTGGCCCCCACGATGCGCTTGGCGGCCACGGTATCCTGCACGCCGGGCAGCTCGACCACGATGCGATCCGGCCCCTGGCGCTGCACCATCGGCTCGGCCACGCCCAGCTCGTTGACCCGGTTGCGCAGGGTCGTGAGGTTCTGGTTGATGGCGTAGTCCTGGAGCTCCTGAACGGCCTGGTCGGTCATGGTCATGACCAGCCGGGCGCCGCGGTCATCGCCTTCGCTCTGATAGTCGAAGTCGGGGAACTCGCGGGCGATCAGGCGGCGCGCCTCGTCGCGGTCCTCGGCGTTGGCGAAGGCCATGGAGACGGTGCGCTCCTCGATCTCGGTGTCGCGGTAGCGGATCCGTTCGCCGCGCAACTGCTCGCGCATGGCACTGGCGTTGACCTCGAGGCGCTGCTCCAGGGCGGCGTCCATGTCGACTTCCAGCAGGAAGTGCACGCCGCCGCGCAGGTCGAGGCCCAGGGTCATGGGCGAGGCGGAGAGCGATTGCAGCCAGGCGGGCGTGGACTCGGCCAGGTTCAGCGCCACGACGTACTCGGCACCCAGCATGTCGCTGATGCGGTCGCGGGCCCTGATCTGGTCGTCGGCATCGGAGAGGCGGATCAGCACA
Source organism: Halomonas rhizosphaerae (assembly GCF_030012485.1). Taxonomy (NCBI): domain Bacteria; kingdom Pseudomonadati; phylum Pseudomonadota; class Gammaproteobacteria; order Oceanospirillales; family Halomonadaceae; genus Halomonas; species Halomonas rhizosphaerae. Next base: position 76,681 of record NZ_JASCQQ010000035.1, on the reverse strand, counting down.
CTGTTGGACTCTTCCTCGACGGCCTGGATATCGATGCCGGCCTCGTCGAGGGAGGTGCGAATGCGATCCAGCTGGCGCGCGTCGATGGTGGCGTCGCCCTGTTCGCTGCTGATCTGGACCGCCGGGTCCTCGGGGAAGAGGTTGGGGAGGGAGTAGACCAGGCCGGCGAGGAGGACGACGAGTATCAGCAGATACTTCCACAGGGGATAACGGTTGAGCATGGGGGCCCTGCCCTCAGGTTGCGGACGTTGGAAGCTGACGAAGCGACCGGTGAGGGCGGGAGCCGGTCGCGCGGCTCCTGCCGCACCGGCCGCAGGGCGGCCCCCGCTGGAGCCCGGAAGGAGCCGTGGCGGGGGCGGGAAGGCGCCCGGGTCAGATGGACTTGAGCGTGCCCTTGGGCAGTACGGCGGCCACGGCGTTCTTCTGCACGCTGACTTCGGTGCCTTCGGCGATCTCCATGCTCAGGAACTCGCTGTCGTCGCTCACCTTGGTGATGCGGCCCAGCATGCCGCCGCCGATGACGATCTCGTCACCCTTGGCGAGATTGCCGATCAGCTGCTTGTGCTGCTTGGCACGCTTGGCCTGGGGGCGCCACAGCAGGAAGTAGAAGATGGCCACGAAGCCGACCAGCATGACGATCTGGGCGATGCCGCCACCGGCGGCGCCGGCGTCCTGGGCCATGGCCGGGGAAATGAAGAAGTCCAGCATGTATGACGATCTCCTGGGTGATGAAAGCGGGATGTTCTACGGCCGGCCTTGCGGGCCGGCCGTGGGTCAATTCGGTGCGGGAGGAACCGGCAGGCCGCGCTGCGCATAGAAGCCTTCCACGAAGTTCGCCAATGTACCCGCTTCGATGGCACCGCGCAAACCGGCCATCAGGCGCTGGTAGTGGCGCAGGTTGTGGATGGTATTGAGCATCGAGCCGAGCATCTCCCCGCAGCGATCGAGGTGGTGCAGGTAGGCGCGGGAGAAGTGCCGGCAGGTGTAACAGTCGCAGCCCGCCTCGAGCGGCCGGGTGTCGAAGCGGTGCTTGGCGTTGCGGATCTTGACCGTGCCCTCGGCGGTGAAGAGGTGGCCGTTGCGTCCGTTGCGGGTGGGCATCACGCAGTCGAACATGTCGACCCCGCGGCGTACGCCCTCCACCAGGTCCTCGGGCTTGCCCACGCCCATCAGGTAGCGGGGGGTATCCTCTGGCATCCAGGTCGGCAGGTAGTCGAGCACGCGGATCATCTCCTCCTTGGGCTCGCCCACCGAGAGGCCGCCGATGGCCAGGCCGTCGAAGCCGATCTCGAGCAGGCCCTCGAGCGAGCGCTCGCGCAGCCCGGGGTACATGCCGCCCTGGATGATGCCGAACAGCGCGGAGGGGGAGTCCCCGTGGGCGTCACGGGAGCGCTGCGCCCAGCGCAGCGAGCGTTCCATGGAGAAGGCGGCCTCCGCCTCGGTGGCGGGGTAGGGGGTGCACTCGTCGAAGATCATCACCACGTCGGAGCCCAGCGAGCGCTGCACTGCCATGGATTCCTCGGGGCCCATGAACACCTTGGCGCCATCCACCGGGGAGCGGAAGTGCACCCCCTGCTCGGTGATCCTGCGCATGGCGCCCAGCGAGAAGACCTGGAAGCCGCCGGAGTCGGTGAGGATCGGCCGCTCCCACTGGGCGAAGTCGTGCAGGTCGCCATGGGCCTCGATGACCTCGGTGCCGGGGCGCAGCCAGAGGTGGAAGGTGTTGCCGAGGATGATCTCGGCGCCGATCTCCTCCACAGACACCGGGGTCATGCCCTTGACGGTGCCGTAGGTGCCCACCGGCATGAAGGCGGGGGTTTCCACCGTCCCCCGCGGGAAGGTGAGGCGGCCGCGGCGCGCCCGGCCATCGCTGGCCAGGCGCTCGAATGTCATGAAGCTGTCTTTACGCATGGGGACTCTCGTGGCGCATCGGGGCTGGGCCGGGCGTCGGCGTGTCAGGGCTCGGGTGTCAGGGCTTGCGCGTCAGGAACATGGCATCGCCATAGCTGAAGAAGGCGTAGCGCTCCGCCACCGCCGCCCGGTAGGCCGCCAGGGTCGTGTCGAACCCGGCAAAGGAGGACACCAGCATTAGCAGGGTCGACTCCGGCAGGTGGAAGTTGGTCACCAGCGCATCAACGCAGCGCCACGCGTAGCCCGGGTAGATGAAGATGTCGGTCTCGCCACTGTAGGGAGCGATCTCGCCATTCGCGCTATGCAGGCAAGCCGACTCCAGGCAGCGCACGCTGGTGGTGCCGACCGCCACCACCCGGCTACCCCGGGCGCGGGCGGCGCGCACCTGCTCGCAGGCGGCCTCGGTGACCTCGATCCATTCGCTGTGCATCTGGTGCTCGCGAATGTCGTCGGCGCGCACCGGCTGGAAGGTGCCGGCGCCCACGTGCAGGGTGACGTAGGCACTCTCGACGCCCCTGGCGGCCAGCGCCTCGAGCAGCGGCTCGTCGAAGTGCAGCCCGGCGGTGGGGGCGGCCACGGCCCCGTCGCGGCGCGCGAAGACGGTCTGGTAGCGCTCGCGGTCGGCCAGCTCGTCCTCGCGGGTGATGTAGGGGGGCAGCGGCATGTGCCCGTGCCGCTCCAGCAGCGTGATCAGCGGCGTCTCGCCCAGGAAGCGCAGCTCGAACAGCGCCTCGCGGCGCCCCTCCACCACGGCGCGAATGCCCCCCTCGAAGACCAGCTCGGTGCCGGACTTCGGCGACTTGCTCGAGCGCAGGTGGGCGAGGCCGCGATGGGCGTCCAGGGGGCGCTCGAGCAGCATCTCGACCTTGCCGCCGCTGGCCTTGTGGCCGTGCAGGCGGGCGGGAATCACCCGGGTGTCGTTGAACACCAGCAGGTCACCGGGAGCGAGCAGCTCGACCAGGTCGGGGAAGCGGCGGTGGGCGAGCGCGCCGGTGGTGCCATCGACGCACAGCAGGCGGCAGTCGCTGCGCTGCTCGGAGGGGTAGCGGGCAATCAGCTCCTCGGGGAGCTCGTAGTGGAAGTCGGCGCGCTGCATGGGGCGTTCTGATCCGGCTCAGGGGCGTGTCGGGCGGCTTCACGAGCCGCGCAAAGCCCGACAGGATACCGTCTCGCGGCAGGGAAGTCAGCCGGCCGATTGACCTGCCCCGGTGCCCACGTATAATGCCTGCGGCGTTGCCGGCGTGGCGGAATTGGTAGACGCAGCGGATTCAAAATCCGCCGGGTGCAAGCCCTTGTCGGTTCGAGTCCGACCGCCGGTACCAATCAGGACAGTCAGTTACCTTCCCTTCCTCGTCGCTTTGCATGGCATGATCCAGCACCCAGTTACATGTCCAATGCTGGTAAGGATGCTGGTATGCGGCCATGCCCAAGTAAGCCCGTCCCCTATCTGCCCTTGAGGGGAAGCGCCTCACTACAGCCCGGCCTGCATGCCGTTGGCGACGTTGCCGGCTTTCTGCTGCGCGACGATACGAGCGGCGCCCGGTCGTAACACCACCGCCGCTTGCGTGCGTCCACTTCGATGATGGCCTGAGGGCAGGGCTATCCGATCCCCCTATCCCGTGGGGGGCGACGGTAGCTCAGCAGGCGGTCGTACTCCCTCTTGACGACTTCGTAACACTCACAGACGCGCTCTTCCAGACCGGGCCTGTCAAGAATAGTGATGCGTCCGCGATGGTAGGAGATCAGGCCGGCCTTCTGCAGCTTGCCGGCCGACTCGGTGACCCCCTCTCGACGGACGCCAAGCATGTTGGCGATCAGCTCCTGGGTCATGAGCAGCTCGTTGGTCGGCAAGCGATCCAGGCTCAGCAACAGCCAGCGACAGAGCTGCTGATCCAGGCTGTGATGCCGGTTGCATACCGCGGTCTGTGCCATCTGGGTGATCAGTGCCTGGGTGTAACGCAGCAGCAGGTCCTGCAGGGGGCCCGCACGATAGAACTCGGTCTTCAGCTCCGGCCCCTTGAGGCGATAGGCGTGGCCGGCACTCTGCACGATGGCACGGCTCGGTGTGGTTTCGCCGCCCATGAACAGCGAGATGCCGACGACACCCTCGGCCCCGACGACGGCGATTTCTGTCGAGTCTCCATCATCCATGACGCAGAGCAGCGACACGATGGCATCCGTCGGGAAATAGACATGGCGCATCTTCTCTCCCGACTCGGCCAGCGACTCCCCCAGCTTCAACTCGACCGGCTGGAGAAGAGGCTCCAGGCGCTGGTATTCATCCAATGGCAGGGCCGCCAGCATGTGATTCTGATGAGGATCTGGTTGTGGGACCATGACTGACAACGCTCCTTTGTAGCGGGCAAGCTCCTCGGGCGGGGCGTCAGCGTCCAACCCCCCCCCGCAAGAAACGAAGCACGTTATTCACTCTAGCGTGGGAGCACGCAATGTCTATGTGCGTTTGGGAAACGCTGCATCAATCCCCGCCCCTTGACCGGAAGCCGCTGGCGGTGGACTTGCCCCACGACACCGGAGAGGAGCCCAAGGCATGAGCAAGAATCCACGACGGTTGGCCCGGCCCCAGGCTGAAAGATCCCGGCCGCAGCCTCACCTGTTGCCGGTTTCGTGACGCTGCGTTCGCCAGCGCACAGTGAGTGCGTGCCGTAAGGTTCATCCTCAGGGCGAGCGATGCAAAGGAAATGCCTGAACAGGATGCCTTGCTCTACGCTACAGGCGTGATAATGCAACCCCATAAAGAGTGATGCTCATGAAAACTACGAAGCATAAATCCATTTCATTCAAAAAATTTAATTCAACTTCATTTGATGGCAAGGTCCTGGAGTTCTGGGGCGATCGGGCGCGGATTCAACTGTCTTGCATGAACGAAATTGCTGCCTATCTTGACTGAGTCTCTCGGCTGCATGACAGAGTCATTAATCTATTGATGCACGCGACTTCTGATGCGCTGGGAAAAATAGTCTCTGGCAAAGGGTTGCCGCCGTCTAGGCACACGACCCCCTCTGCCAGCGCTGCTTTAGGCTCTGTCTGAAAACTGGCTGCGCTCGACCATACGGCGTTAAAAATCGACTCAAAGTACTCATTTACACCCCGTAAACTCCGTCTTTTCGCCGATTTTTTCCTTGTCTGACCTTCGCTCGACGACTTTTCAGACAAAGTCTAGGAGGGCCGCCGGCACTGCGCATCCGTGCCATACCGTTCGAGAATCGCCGGCAACGAAAGCCCGGGCTGTAACGGGATGGGATTGCGAACCATGGACTAAACCCGTGAGCGCTCTTGTGATGCCAGTATCTCCCCGGGCCGACGTGATAGCCACCCCATATACGTAATCAGGAAGTGTCATGAAATCCATCTTTTCCCTAGCGCTTGGAACGATAGCCTGGCTCTTGGCTATTACCGCTCAGGATTCGCCTAGCGCGCAAATCCTCCTTGTTTCCGTGGGCCTGGCGTTATTCGCGGTGGCGCTGAGCCCGGGGGCTGCTCGGGGCCGGGCTGTTCGCGTTCCTGCCCCTTCCATCATGCCTCACCGGGCGTCTCGTCCCCCTGGCCATCCTTTTCGCGATGGCCACGAGATCTCGCTTGCTCAGTCGACGCTGGTGTCGCGGAAGCCGGCATTGATCAAGCAGTAGAGGCCGTAGCCGAACAGGCCGAGGGCCACTACGCCCAGCAGCCAGGGGCCGAAGGGCTGTCTGGCCAGCACGTTCAGCGCGCCGCCGAGTCCTTGGGCCTGGCTGGGGTCGGTCCGCCACGCCGCCAGGCAGAGGAAGAGCCCGATGATCACGAAGACCACCCCGCGGGCCGAGAGGCCCCAGCGGGTGATGCCCTCGAAGAAGCGACGCTGGCCCGTGGTCATCTCCTGGCGATGCCAGTTCTTGAGGTAGGAGCGGGTGATGGCCCGCCACAGCTGGCGCAGGCCGACGCCCAGGAACACCAGGCCGACCGCGAAGACCAGGATCACGCCGCCCCGGTGGCTCATCAGCAGGGCGGTGCGATCCTGGGCGGCGGCCTCCTCCGACGACATCGCCACGTTGCGCAGCACGTCGAAGCAGTAGACCCCCAGGCTGCCGTGGGTGAGGCTGCTGACGAGAAAGCCCAGCCGCGTCCCGATCCCCTTGAGGCCAAGCCCCACCTCCTCGGTATCCAGCAGGACCTGCAGCAGGCGCCACAGGGCGTAGGCGAACAGCCCGGCCCCGAGCAGGCCCAGCATGACGTCGCCGAAGGGGCGGGCGACCAGTTGGTTGATCGCCTCCTTGGAGCCGACATTCTCCCCGCCCAGCCCGGTCGCCGCCAGGGAGGCGAGGCCGCCGATCAGCAGGTAGACGATGCCCTTGGCGACATAGCCGGCGCGTGCCGCCAGGGCGAGGCCGTGCTTGAGGCGTGTCTCGGGGCTTGTCATGGCGGCTCCCGGGGGAGGGGGGACCTGTCGCCGTTCAGGCCAGGTTGAAGATCACCAGCGCCAGGGTGCCGCCGGTCAGGGCGTAGCCCAGCAGAGCCATCAGGCCGTCGTTGGCGAGCAGCGCCAGGGCGAAGAGCGTCAGCGCCAGGCCGGCGCCGTTGGCGGTGAAGGGCACCACCTCCATGGGGGGCATGGCCAGGGCGATCAGCAGGCAGGTCAGGGCCACGGCGAGGTGGGCCGGGGGTCGCGTGAGCCGCACGAGCCGCTGCTTGAGCAACCGGTCGACCCAGCGGGCCGGGCGCTCCATCCAGCGGGTGGCCTTCGCGAAGCGCGCCCGCGAGACCCGGCGTTCCAGCAGCCAGGCCGGCAGCCAGATGTGGTCCCGGCCGACCAGCAGCTGGACGGAGGAGATCACCACCAGGATGGCCATCAGGGTCGGCACCCCGGGAATGTCGCCGACCAGCGGCGCCAGGGTGACCAGTCCGGCGACCAGCAGGAAGGGGGCGAAGGAGCGCCGGCCCACGCTGTCGAGGATGGCGCCGAGGCTGACGCTCTCCTGGCGCCGGCCGGCCTGCTGGACCCTCTCCAGCACGCCGGCCAGGTCGGCCGGGGGCACCTGCTCGGGAGCGTCGCTGGCGTCACCGGCCATGATGCCGCCTCCCGGTCCAGAGCAGCAGGACGCCGAGCAGCAGCAGCGCCGGCCCCACGAAGGCGACGGGGCTGGAGGCCCACCAACCGACGATGGGCAGGATGGCGCCGAGGATCAGCAGGGCGATGGCGAGGGTCCGGACCGTCATGGGCAGCGTCTCTGTCGAGGTGTGTCGACAGTGTAGCGTCGCGAGCGAGGGCTCTGCAGCCCCGCGGGACTGTCGCCTTGCCCCGGGATGGCGTAAGGTAGTGGCAACACAGTCCTTCGCCCGTCCTCGGGTGGAGGGCTGTTTTCGTTGGTTACCCCGGAAAACGTGCAATCAGCGTTGACGGTGCCCAGGAGGTCTCATGGCGACGCGTCCCCCCATCATCATCAACCGGCTCGATGCCGAGCGGCTGCAGCGGCTCATCGACGAGGCCGACGACAAGGACCTGGCGGTGGCCCGCTCCCTGGAAGAGGAGCTGGCGCGCGGCGAGGTCGTCGACCCCGAGGAGATTCCCGAGGATGTGGTCAGCATGTGCAGCCAGGTGCAGTTCACCGACCTGGCCCGCGAGCGGCAGATCATCCGCACCCTGGTCTACCCCCATGCGCTGGCCACCACCGAGGACGGCATCTCGGTGATGGCGCCCGTGGGCGCGGCCCTGCTCGGCCTGCGCATCGGCGATACCATCGACTGGCCCCTGCCGGGCGGTCGCGAGGCACGGCTGCGCATCGATGCCATCCTCTGGCAGCCCGAGCGGGAAGGCCAGTTCCACCGCTGAGCCCCGATCCACCCCGACACTGGAGGTCCCTGCATGCCCCTCTCGCTCTGGCTCTCGCTGGCCGCGGTCTGCGCCATGGGCGCCATGTCGCCCGGGCCCAGCCTGGCCCTGGTGCTGCGCCATACCCTCGGTGGGGGGCGCCTGCCGGGGGTCGCGGCGGCCCTCGCCCATGCCCTGGGCGTGGGCTTCTATGCACTGCTCACGGTGTGGGGCCTGGGGGCGCTGATCGTGCGCTTCCCGCTGCTGTTCCAGGCGATCACCTGGGGCGGGGCGGCCTACCTGGCGTGGCTGGGGATCAAGGCCCTGCGGGCCGGCCGGGCCGGTGCCCTGGATGCCGCAGCCATGGTTACCAGCGGTCGCCAGGCCGCGCGTGAGGGCGTGCTGGTGGCGCTGGGCAACCCCAAGCTGATCCTCTTCTTCATCGCCCTGCTCAGCCAGTTCGTGACGCCCGAGATGAGCCTCGCGGCCAAGGCGATCGTGGTGCTCACGGCGATGGTCATCGATGGTGGCTGGTACGTGCTGGTGGCGGTGAGCCTCTCCCATTCGCGGGTGTTGCCCTGGCTGCAGGCCCGGGGCCACTGGCTCAACCGCATCACCGGCGTGCTGCTGCTGGCCCTGGCGCTGCGGGTGGTGGTCGGGCCCATCGCCTGAGCCATTGCGTTGATGTGTGTCATGCTCCTGTCCCGGTGACCCAGGCGTTTTGCTGATACGCTGAAGCTTAGTGCCCTGGTGGGAATCCCCCGGATGAATGATCTGACGATGCAGGCCCAGCGGCTGGCGGTGGTGCTCGAGGAGGATCCCGATGCCGCCGCCACCCTGTCGCTGCAGTTGCGCACCCTGGGCATGGAGTCCCGCTACTGCCGGCACGGCCAGCACCTGATTGGCGAGGTCATGGCGCGGCGCCCGCAGCTCGTCATCATGGCCCTGGAATTCGGCCAGCAGGATGGCATCTCCATGCTGCGCCGGCTGGCCGAGTGCGGCTACCGTGGCCGGGTGCTGCTGCTCAGCGGGGTCGAGCGCAAGATCGTGCGCATCGCCGAGCGGCTCGGTCAGGCCCTTGGACTGCAGATGCTGGCCTCGCTCGACAAGCCGATGCGGCTCATCGAGCTGCGCGAGTGCCTCGAGGCCCTGGCGCCGGTCCTTCCGCCGGGAGACGTTCCCGCCCCCATGCCCCCGTGTCGTATCGAGGAGCTGGACCGGGCCTTCGCTCGCCAGGAGATCACTCTCCACTACCAGCCTCAGTTCGAGCTCGCCAGCGGTCGCCTCAGCGGCGTCGAGGCGCTGGTGCGCTGGGCCCACCCCGAGGCGGGCCTGCTGGTGCCCGGTCGCTTCCTGCCGCTGCTGACGCCCGACCAGAACCGTCACCTGACCCGCCGCGTGCTGCAGCTGGCGCTGGAGGATGCCGCCGGCTGGCGCCGGGCCGGCCTCTCCCTGTCGCTGTCGGTCAACGTCACCGCCGATGACCTGATGTGCCCGGAGCTGCTCTCCCTGGTCAGCGAGGCGCGGTGTTCGGCGGGCGATGCCCCCGTGGTACTGGAGATCACCGAGACCGCCGCCATGGAGGACGAGCTGCTCGGCAGCGAGGTGGCGGCACGGCTGCACCTGGGGGGGCTGGAGGTCTCGGTGGATGACTTCGGGGTGGGCTTCTCGTCGCTGGCCCGTCTGCAGCTGCTGCCGATCAGCGAGCTCAAGGTCGATCGCAGCTTCGTCAGCCGCCTGCTCGAGGATGCCCAGGATGCCGCCATCGTCGAGGCGGTGGCCCTGCTGGGGCGCCGTCTGGGCATCCGGGTGGTGGCCGAGGGCGTCGAGGACCTCGCCTGCCTGGCCAGCCTGGAGCGCTACGGCTGTACCCATGTGCAGGGGTTCGGCCTGGCCCGGCCCATGCCCGCCGCGGACATCCTGGCGCTGGCCGGCACTCAGTCGCCGATGCGCGCCAGCAGGGCGGCCAGCGGCGCATCGCCGGGCAGCACCCCATAGGCCGGTCCGGCCTCGTCACCCAGCCGCGAGCGGCAGAAGGTCTCTGCCACCTCCGAGGGGGCATGGCGCAGCAGCAGGGCGGCCTGCAGGCACTGGGCAAGCCGCTGGGCGAGCCAGCGGGCACGCGGTTCCAGCGAGGCGGGCGGGGCGGCCAGCTCGGCATCCAGCCGGGCAAGGGCATGGTCGAGTTCGGCCTGCTGGCCGCGGACCGCGGCGAATTCGACCTGCAGCGCCGCCAGCGACTCCGGGTGGCGACCCAGCACGCGCAGCAGGTCGAGGCAGATCACGTTGCCCGACCCCTCCCAGATCGAGTTGACCGGCGCCTCGCGATATAGCCTGGCCAGCGGCGCCTCCTCCACATAGCCGATCCCGCCCAGGCACTCCATGGCCTCGGCCATGAAGGCCGGCGTGCGCTTGTTGTGCCAGTACTTGGCCAGGGTCGGCAGCAGCCGTGACAGGGCCTGCTCCCGGGCGTCCCCACGGGCGGCACCATCGAAGGCCCGGGCGGTCCGCATCACCAGCGCCAGGCCGGCTTCCACTTCCAGGGCCATGTCGGCCAGCAGCACCCGCATCAGCGGCTGCTCGGCCAGTGCCCGGCCGAAGGCGTGGCGCTCACGGACATGCTGCCAGGCCTCCACCAGGGCCTGGCGCATCATGCCCACCGGGGCGGTGGCGGCATCGAGCCGGGTCTGCTGGACCATCTCGAGGATGGTGGCGATACCGCGGCCGGGCTCGCCCACCGGCTCGGCCCGGGCGCCGCGATACTCGATCTCCGCCGAGGCATTGGCGCGGTTGCCGCACTTCTCCTTGAGTCGCTGCAATTCGATGGCATTGCGCTCGCCCTCCGCGGTGACGCGCGGCACCAGGAAGCAGGAGAGGCCCTCGTCGCTGCGGGCCAGGGTCAGGAAGGCATCGGACATGGGGGCGCTGCAGAACCACTTGTGGCCGGTCAGCCGCCAGCCATCCGCCGAGCATTCGGCACGGGTGGTATTGGCGCGCACGTCGCTGCCGCCCTGCTTCTCGGTCATCGCCATGCCGAAGGTCAACCCGGTCTTTTCGACCGCGGGCAGCACGCGCGGATCGTAGTCCCAGGCCAGCAGCCCCGGGGCCCAGTGCGCCTCGACGGCGGGTGTGTGGCGCAGCACTGGCAGCGCGGCATGGGTCATGGTGACGGGGCAGCAGAAGCCGGGCTCCGCCTGGGTCAGCAGGTAGAGGGCGGCGACATGGGCCTGGTGGCCCCCGCCTCCCTCCTCCTGCCAGGCCACCGCGTGCCAGCCATGGTCGATGGCCAGCTGCATCAGCTCGTGGTAGGCGGGGTGGTAGGCCACCTCGTCTAGGCGCCGGCCGTGACGGTCGAAGAGGCGCAGTTCGGGCGGGTGGCGGTTGGCCGCCTCCCCGAGGGCCTGGACCCGGGCGCTTCCGGCCTCGCGCCCCAGGGGGGCGAGGCGCCTGGCGACCCACTCCGGGGCTTCCCGGGCCAGGGCCTCCTGCAGCGGGACATCCCCGGCGAGCAGGTCGCGGTCGGTGGGTGGCGAGGGCTGGTTGGTCACCTCGTGGGTGGCCAGCCGGGTGCGGGGAGCGGGGTCGGGCATGGTCGGGCTCCGCGGTAGAGGCCTGTCATGAGCATGGCCGTCGCCTCGGAAGCGGTCAACGCGCGGCGTGACGCTGCTGCCGTGACTGGGTAGGCTGAAGGCATTTCCCCGGGAGTCCCCCATGACCGTCGATGCTTCCCTGCCCGAACCGCATATCGCCGACGAGCAGATCCAGCTGGTGGATGCGCGCAATCGCCCCTGCGGCAGCGCCCCCCGGGCCGCCATGCGCCGCTTTCGGTTCTGGCACCGGGCCACCTATGTGGTGGTGCGCAACCGCCGCGGCGAGCTCTGCGTGCAGCGTCGTACCCTGACCAAGGAGGTCTTCCCGGGCGGTCTGGACCTCGCCGCCGGGGGCGTGGTGGGGGCAGGCGAGGCGGTCCACGTGGCAGCCCGTCGCGAGCTCGCCGAGGAGCTCGGCATCCAGCGCTCGCCGCTGCGCCACCTGGGCGAGTTCGTCCATGATGCGGGCGGCAATCACATCTTCGGCAGCCTCTTCCTGGTCGACCACGACGGCCCGCTGACGCTGCAGGCCGAGGAAGTGGCCGAGGCCTTCTGGCTGCCGCCTGGCGAGGCCCTGGCCCTGGAGGAGGTCACCCCGGATACCCGCCAGGCGGTGGAGGCCCTGCTGGCCTGCGGCGAGCTGGAGGGGGGGCGATGAACCGACCGGAGCGACTCTTCGACCTGGAGGCGGTGCTTGCCGCCCTGGAGGGGGTGGTGCTCGGCAAGTCGCGGGAGGTGCGCCTGGCGCTCTGCTGCCTGCTGGCCCGCGGCCACCTGCTGATCGAGGACCTGCCGGGACTCGGCAAGACCACCCTGGCCCAGGCGCTGGCGCGGGTCGCCGGCCTGGACATGCAGCGCCTGCAGTTCACCAGCGACCTGCTGCCCGCCGACGTGCTGGGGGTCTCGGTTTTCGACCCGCGGGAGGCGCGCTTCCGCTTCCATCCCGGGCCGGTCTTCCATGGCCTGGTGCTGGCCGACGAGATCAACCGGGCCACCCCCAAGACCCAGAGCGCGCTGCTCGAGGCGATGGAGGAAGGGCGGGTCACCGTGGAGGGCGAGACCCGGGCGCTGCCCGAGCCCTTCTTCGTGATTGCCACCCAGAACCCCCAGGAGCAGGCGGGGACCTTCCCCTTGCCGGAGTCGCAGCTCGACCGCTTCCTGATGCGCCTCTCGCTGGGCTACCCGGACCCCCGGGCCGAGCGCGAGATCCTGCGTGGCCGGGCCGGGCGAGTGAAACTCGAGGCCCTGATGCCGCTGCTCGACGCCGAGCGCCTGCGCGGCTGGCAGGCGCGGCTGGACGAGGTCCATGTGGCCGACGCTCTCCTCGACTACGTCCAGGCCCTGGCCGCGGCCAGTCGCGAGCATCCAGAGCTGGCCTGGGGGCTCTCCACCCGGGGCGTGCTGGCCCTGCTGCAGGCGGCCCGGGGCTGGGCACTGCTCGAGGGCCGTGACCATGTGCTGCCGGAGGACGTCCAGGCGGTCTGGGTCCCGGTGACGGGCCATCGGCTGAGCAGCGGGTCCCGGGAGGAGGGCGAGGCGCTGGCCCGCCACCTGCTGACTCGCGTGGCGGTGATGGGGTGAGCGTGGCCACCGCGGCGGCGACTCGCCCCCGCCTTCCCGGGCGGTTGCGCCACTGGTGGCTGCGTCGCCTGGCCGCGTCGCTTGAACACCCTCTGCCCCAACGCCGGCTGTTCCTGATTCCCACCCGCTTCGGCCTGGGCTGGGCGGTGCTGGTGGTGGTGCTGCTGCTTTTTGGCATCAACTACCAGAACAGCCTGGCCTACGGGCTGGCCTTCTGGCTGTTCAGCGTCGGCGTGGTGGTGCTGCTGCGTGGCTGGCTCAACCTGCTCGGCGTCATCCCGGGGCTGCGCCTGCCCCGTGAGGCCTTCGCCGGCGGCGAGGCGCGCCTGGGGGTGGTGCTGAGGGCGCGCCGCGACCGCACGGCCCTCGAGCTTTACTGCGATGGTGCCCGGGGGCGGGTGGACATCGTCGATGGCCTCGGCGAGGCCGAGCTGGCCCTGCCGACGCTCCGGCGGGGTGTCAAGGCGCTACCCTGGTTGCGCCTCGAGACCCGCTGGCCGCTGGGGCTGGTCCGGGTGGTGGCCTGGGTCCGCCACGATGCCGAGCTGCTGGTCTGGCCGCGACCGGAGGAAGAGGACGCGCCGGTCGTGCGCCATGGCGGGGCGGGCCTGGAGGCCAGCGACTTCGCGGGGCTGCGCCGCTTCCAGCCCGGCGACAGCCCCGGGCGGGTGGCCTGGAAGCAGTGGAGCCGCACCGGCGTGCTCGCCACCAAGGCGTTCAGTGTGCCACCGCGCCAGCAGCTGTGGCTGGACTACGCCACCTGTCGCGGCGACCCGGAGCGGCGGCTCTCGGTGCTCTGCGCCAGGGTGCTGGCCCACCACCGTGCCGGCGACCGCTATGGCCTCAGGCTGCCGGGCCTCACCCTGGCCCAGGGCGAGGGGGAGGCCCAGCGGCGTCGGGCGCTGGATGCCCTGGCGCGCTTCCCGGCCCCCCGCTCCGGAGGGATGGCGTGAGCGCCCCGCGCCCCGCCAGGCTGGCGGCGCCGGCCGTGCTGGCGGATGGCCGGGGGCTGAGCGGGGGCATGCTGCGCCAGCTGTTCATCGGCCAGTGCATGGTGCTGGCCCTGCACCTGGCCTGGATGCCGGCCTGGCTGGTGGCACTGGCCCTGGCGGTGGCCGGCTATCGGCTCGTGCAGCTGCGCCGCCGCCTGCCTCGTGCCGGCATCCTGCTGCGGCTGGCCGCCGTGGGCGGGCTGGTACTGGCGCTGTGGCTGCAGTTCGGCACCCTGGGCACCATGGACGGGCTGGTCGGCCTGCTGCTCGGCGTCTACCTGCTCAAGCTGCTCGAGACCCATGACCGGCGCGATGCCCGGGTGGTGGTGGTGATCGGCCTGGTGACCACGGCCGTGGCCTTCCTGCATGACCAGGGGATTCCCATGGCCGCGGGGGCCCTGCTGGCGGTGGCCTGGCTGCTGCAGTCGCTGGTCTGGCTCTCCGGTGCCACCGGCCTTCGCCAGGCCTGGCGGGAGACGGCCTGGCTGCTGGCGCTCTCGGCGCCGCTGATGGCGGTGCTGTTCGTCGCCTTCCCGCGCCTGGGGCCGCTGTGGAGCATGCCCCAGATGGATCGGGCCTCCACCGGCCTGACCGACGAGATCTCCCCGGGCGACATCGCCGAGCTGTCGCGCAGCGATGCGCGGGCCTTCCGGGCCCGCTTCGAAGGGCGCGAACCGGCCCCCGACGAGCGCTACTGGCGGGTTTACACCCTGTCGCACTTCGATGGCATCCGCTGGTCGCGGGCCACGCCCGACCAGCTGGCCGTCGCCCTGGAGCGCCCGGGCGATGCCTTCGTTCGTGAGGGCTCCCGCTCCCCCTGGCAGGCCCAGGATGGCGCGCGCTTCAGTGCCGAGCTGCTGCTGGAGCCCGACAGCCGACCCTGGCGGCCCTCGCTGGGCACGCCGCTGGAAAGCGACAGCCGCCAGCGCTACCTGGCCGACGGTACCCTGGAGGGACTGACACCGCTGAGCTCGCGCAGCCTGCTGAGGCTGTCCAGCAGCGGGGCGCCGCCCGTCAATCCGGACCCCGCCGGGGAGCGGTGGCACCGCCTGCTGCCCGACGACACCAACCCCCGTACCCGTACCCTGGCGGAGCGCTTGTGGCGGGAGAGCGGCGGCGACCCGGACGCCTATCTCGAGGCGATGATGGCGCGCTTCGGCGAGGCCCCCTATCGCTATACGCTCTCGCCGCCCCGGCTGGTCGGTGAGCACCGCGTCGATGACTTCCTGTTCGACAGCCAGGCCGGCTACTGTACCTACTACGCCTCGGCGGCCGCCGTGATGGCGCGCATGGCCGGCATCCCGGCGCGGGTGGTGGCGGGGTTCCTGGGCGGCGAGCGGCATCCGGATGGCCACTTCACGATCCGTGACTACGATGCCCACGCCTGGGTGGAGGTGTGGCGCGAGGGTGCCTGGCGGCGCCTGGATCCCACCGCGGTCATCGCCCCGGAGCGCATCGAGCAGGGCCCCCAGGCGGTCGATGGCGGCGCCGAGACCTTCCTGGCGGATGCCCGCTTCTCCCCCCTGCGCATGCGCGAGGTGGGCTGGGTGAATCACCTGCGCCTGGAGTGGGAACGTCTCGAGTACCGCTGGCAGCGCGGCGTGATCGGCTATCAGCGCGAGTCGCGCCGCTCCCTGATGGCGCAGCTGGTCGGCTGGTGGCGCGAGGTCTGGGCCCGGCTCGATGCATTGCTGCCCGGCCGGGGAGCCATGACCACCGCGCTGGGCCTGATGGCAATGCTGGTCGTTGCGGCGGGCCTTGTCCTGCTGGCGCGTCGGGGCTGGCAGCATCACCGGCGCCAGCGTGACGAGCGATGGCTGGTGGGCAGCCTGCAGGCCTGGCTGGCCCGGCACGGCCTGGCGGCCCACGCCGGTGAATCTCCCGCCGCCCACCTGCGGCGCATCGCGCCCCAGGCCGGGCCGGCGGGGCGGGCGCTCGAGGAGTGTGCCCGGGACCTCGAGCGGCTGGCCTATGCGCCCCTCGAGGAGGCCGAGCGTCGCCAGCGTCGGCGGCGGCTGTCGCACCGGGTAGCCGAGGTGCGCCGCCGCCTGCCGAGGCAGCGGCGTGGCCCGAGCGGGGCTGGCGCGTGAGGGGCCGGCATGTCATCGTAGAGGGTCAGAGAGCGAGCCCGATCCATGTCCATCCATGACCACGAATGCCGCACCCAGAGCGGCGAGCCCTTCAACCTCCGCGCCCTGCGTGGCCAGGTGCTGCTGATCGTCAATGTCGCCAGCCAGTGCGGCTTCACCTCCCAGCTGCGTGACCTCGAGCACCTCTACTGCCGCTATCGCGACCGGGGCTTCACCGTACTGGGCTTTCCCTGCAACCAGTTCGCCCGTCAGTCGCCGGAATCGGCGCTGGACTTCTGTCGTTTCGCCGAGCACGAGTACGGGGTCTCCTTCCCGCTGCTGGAGAAGGTCAGGGTCAACGGCAGCGGCGCCCACCCGCTGTTCGTCGAGCTCAAGCGCCAGGCGCCGGGGGTGCTGGGGACCGGCATGATCAAGTGGAACTTCACCAAGTTCCTGGTCGGCCGGGATGGTCGGGTCATTCGTCGGTTCTCTCCCCGCGATGGCGAGGTGGAGCTGCGCGAGGCGCTGGAGAAGGCCCTGGACGAGCCCTGAGGGACCTCCAGGCCTGTGGCCGAGCCGGATCCTTACGGGGCGTGGTCAGGGCATCTCGCCGCGTTCGACCAGCACCCGTCCCATCAGCTCGTTCCAGCCCTATGGTCGAGTCAGGGCATCTCGCCGCGCTCGACCATCACCCGTCCCATCAGCTCGTTCCAGCGATGCCGGGTCATCATGGTGGTCAGCCCCGAGAACAGCGCCCAGCTCTTGCGCCGCCAGCCGTTGAGCCTCAGGTTGTGGGCCACCAGCTGCTTCATCAGCTTGTAGTCGTCGAACGAGCGCCACTCGCCGGCCACCGACATCTGGTGGCGCGCGAGCACCGGGGCAAGCTCCAGGCGGAAGACCCACTCCAGCTCGCGCACGGTCAGGTCGTGGCGCTGGATGACCGCGACCATGCGCGCGTAGTCGGTCTCGCGGGGTTCGCGCTCCAGCCAAAGCGGCGCCAGTGCCAGCCACAGCTCGCCGCGCTCGTCGACCAGCGTCTGTGCATCCATCGCTACCCTCCTGTCACACGCGTTGCCCCGGGACGAGCATCCTGCACCAGCCATGCGGTGGCCTCAAGGGCGGACAGCCGCCGTCGGGGCCGCTAGAATGTCGCCCATTGCCCCTTCGATCCAGCCATCCGGCGCAATCATTCCCCCATGCGGACGGGAGCGGTTGCCCCGTCCGCCGGACAACAACGAGGTCTGACGTGATCATCAAGCCCAAGGTACGCGGTTTCATCTGCACCACCACCCACCCCGTCGGCTGCGAGAAGAACGTGCTCGAGCAGATCGAGGCGACCCGTGCCCGCCGCCTCGACAAGGCCCTGGGTGACGAGGAGCAGCGGCCGAAGAAGGTGCTGGTGATCGGTGCCTCCAGCGGCTATGGCCTGGCGGCGCGCATCACCGCCGCCTTCGGCTATGGCGCCGACACCCTGGGCGTGTTCTTCGAGAAGCCCGGCACCGAGAAGAAGCCAGGCACCGCCGGCTGGTACAACAGCGCCGCCTTCGATCGCTTCGCCAAGGCCGAGGGGCTCTACAGCAAGTCGATCAACGGCGACGCCTTCTCCCACGAGGCTCGCGAGAAGGCCATCGAGCTGATCCAGCAGGACCTGGGCCAGGTCGACCTGGTGGTCTACTCGCTGGCCTCGCCGGTGCGCAAGCTGCCGGACTCCGGCGAGCTCAAGCGCTCCAGCCTCAAGCCGATCGGCGAGACCTACCGCGCCACCGCCATCGACACCAACAAGGATGCCATCATCGAGGCCGAGGTGGAGCCCGCCACCGAGCAGGAGATCGAGGACACCAGGGCGGTGATGGGTGGCGAGGACTGGGAGCTATGGATCGATGCCCTCGATCGCGCCGGCGTGCTGGCGCCGGGGGCGCGCAGCGTGGCCTTCAGCTACATCGGCACCGAGATCACCTGGCCGATCTACTGGCACGGCGCCCTGGGCAAGGCCAAGGAGGACCTGGACCGCGCCGCCGGCGAGATCGACAAGCGCCTCTCGGCCACCGGCGGCGGCGCCAACGTGGCGGTGCTCAAGTCGGTGGTAACCCAGGCCAGCGCGGCCATCCCCGTGATGCCGCTCTACATCGCCATGGTCTACCAGGTGATGAAGGAGAAGGGCCTGCACGAAGGCACCATCGACCAGCTCAACCGCCTGTTCGGCGAGCGCCTCTACGGTGGCAGCGCCGAGACCGACGAGGCCGGTCGTCTGCGCCTGGACGACTGGGAACTGCGCGATGACGTCCAGCAGGCCTGCAAGGCGCTGTGGCCAAAGGTGACCACCGAGAACCTCTTCGAGATCACCGACTACGCTGGGTACAAGCACGAGTTCCTGAAGCTGTTCGGCTTCGAGCGCGACGACGTGGACTACGACGCCGATGTGAACCCGGTGGCGGACTTCGATGTCGTGAACTTGTAGGCCCCCGCGTTTCCGGCAACGACCCAGGGGGTGCAGGATGCAGATCCCAGCCAGTGGAGGTGTGCCATGGATACCCGAGAGAGCAAGACACCGGAAGAAGAGCTGCAGCATCTCAAGGAAGTCAGCCAGCCCGAGGACTTCGAGCATCCCGAGCCGGATGAAGAGCAACCCGAGGCGAAGCAATCTTCCCACGGGCTGCATCGGGTGCTGCCCATCGTCATCGTCGTGCTCGGGATCCTGGCGGCGGCCATGCTGCTGCTGAGCGGCAATTCCCAATAGGCCGCGCGTCGCTACTGCCCTGTCCACGTGGCGGGGCTGTGGATCGTCCCGGCCTTGGGTAAGATAGGGGCTTTGCCCAGCGCCCGGCACCCACCCAAGGCCCGATCCGCATGCCCGAGCCCCTCCTGTCCCTTCGTCCGGCGTCGCTGACGCGGCATGTGGGTGTCGTGGTGCTGCCCGGTTTCTCCCTGCTGGCCCAGGCCTGTGCCACCGAGCCCCTGGCGGTGGCCAACCGCCTCGAGGGGCGTACCCTCTATCGGCTCACCACCTTCGCCTGCGTCGCCGGCCCGGTGGCCAGCGCCTCCCAGCAGTCGCTGATGCCCCAGGCCGGCCTTGGCGAGGTGCACGATCCCCTGGACCTGCTGCTGGTGTGCGCGCCGGGCCCGCTCTCCGGGAGCGTTCCGGGGGCCCTGATCGAGTTGCTGCGACGGCTGGCCGGGGCGGGCGTGCTGCTGGGCGGTATCGGCGGTGGCACCGAGGTGCTGGCCCGGGCCGGCGTGCTGGACGGCTACCGGGCGACGCTGCCCTGGCAGCGCTTCGATGCCTTCTCCGAGGCCTTCCCGCGCGTGCGCCTCTCCCGCCAGCTCTTCGAGATCGACCGCGACCGCCTGACCTGCGGCGGCGGCACCGCCGCCATGGACATGATGATGACCCTGGTGGGCAGCCAGCATGGCCCCCGGCTGGCCGAGCGCATCTCCGAGCACTTCGTGCTGGAACGCATCCGCATGGGCGACGAGCCCCAGCAGGTCCCGCTGCGCTCACGGCTCGGCCATGCCCCGGATAGCCTGGCCGAGGCGGTGGCCCTGATGGAGGCCAACATCGAGGAGCCACTGACCACCCACGAGCTGGCCGAGCACCTGGGCATCTCCCGTCGCCAGCTCGAGCGACTGTTCAAGAAGTACCTGCAGGCGGTGCCCAGCCGCTACTACCTGGACCTGCGCCTGCAGCAGGCGCGTCGCCTGCTGCGCGCCAGCGACCGCCCCGCCGGCGAGATCGCCCTGCAGACCGGCTTCTCCTCGGCGGCGCACTTCTCCACCGCCTACCGCAACCACTTCGGCATCACGCCCCGCGAGGAGCGGCTGGCCTGACCCCTGTCTCGCCCTGGAGGCTCGATGAGCGCGCTGAGGCCCCACCTCTTCCTGCTGCTGGTGGTGACGATCTTTTCCGGCAACATCCTGGTCGGCAAGGCCCTGGCGGACCTCCCGCCCTTCACTATCTCGCTGGGCCGGGTGGCCATCGCCCTGGTGGTCATGCTGCCGCTCGGCTGGCACCAGGCCCGGCACGGCTGGCCGGTCTTCCGGCGCCACTGGCGACCGCTGCTGGGGTTGGCGCTCTCCGGGGTGGCCTTCTTCAATGCGCTGATCTATGCGGCGCTGAAGTTCACCTCGGCGACCAACGTCGCCATCCTCGAGAGCCTGATCCCGGTCGCGACCCTGCTGCTCAGCGTGCTGCTGCTCGGCGAGCGCTTCCGGCCCCTGCAGTGGGTCGGCGTGGTGGTCTCGCTGGGCGGGGCGGTGGTGGTCATCACCGCCGGCGAGGGCGCCGAGCTCGTGCCCGGCGGGGTCAACCCGGGCGACCTGATCATGCTGCTGGCGGTGCTGGTCTGGGTGGGCTACTCGCTACTGGTCAAGGAGCACATGGCGCGCTTTCCGCGCTATGGCGGGCTGCTGGTCATGCTGGTCATCGCCAACCTGGCGCTGGCGCCCATCGCCCTGCTGGAGGGGGCCTGGCAGGTGGTGCCGCGGCTCTCCACCGCCGAGCTGGCCGGGCTTGGCTATCTCGGCATCTTCCCCTCGGTGGTGGCGCTGCTGCTCTACAACAGTGCCCTGGCCGACATCGGCCCGACGCGGGCCGCCGTCTATCTCAACCTGCTGCCGGTCTTCACCATGCTGGGTGCCTGGTGGTGGCTGGGAGACCACATCCTGCCGGTGCAGGTGGTCGGCAGCCTGGTGGTGATCGCCGGCGTCTGGTGCACCATCTCGCCACCCCGTCAGCGGGTGCCCCGTCCCGGCCGCCCCGACTGATCAGGCGGGGCGCGCCAGGAGGGCACGGAACAGCGAGCCCATCATCACCGGTGTGTCCTGCTCGATGACGAAGTCGGCCGCCTCCAGCAGCGGCCGGGCCTGGCGGGTGATGTCGGTGGCGATGGCCGAGGTGAGGGCGTTCAGCCCGCGTCGCGCCGGGCCGGCCGGACGGTTGTCGGCCTGGAACTTGTCCATCACGCAGAGCTGGCCGTCCGGCTTCAGCACCCGGCGGGCCTCGGCGAGCCCCCGCGCGGGGTCGGGCATCACCGCGAGGATCAGGTGCATCACCACCACGTCGAAGTGGTCGTCGGGGTAGTCGAGGCGTTCGGCGTCCATGATCTCGGCCTGTACGTCCCGGCCCAGCGCCTCGGCGCGCTGCCCGAGGCGCCTGACCATGGCCGGAGAGAGGTCGGTGGCGTGCAACTCGACGTCCCGCGGCAGCCAGGGCAGGTCGAGCCCGGTGCCGGCGCCGACCAGCAGCACCCGCATGCCGGGTTGCCAGGTCACCTGGCCCAGTGCCATGCGGCGGGCCCCGCGGAAGGCGCGCTCGGCCACCAGGTCGTAGACCGGGGCGTAGAGCCCGTAGCGGATCCGGTTCCAGGCCGTGGTGTTGAACATGTCGGACTCCTCGTCGGCGGGGGGGCGCGGCGCGCATGGGGCGGCATGACGGCTGCCTTTTACACAACTCGCCGTCCCATTGCTGAAAGCTTCCCGCGGCGGCGCTCCCTATACTCGAGTGTTAGTTGACCCGAATGATAGTTGATCCGTCATGCCAGGAATGGAGAGCGACATGAGCCAGACCCCGACCCGCGCCGACTTCGACCACTACATGGTGCCCAACTACGCCCCCCAGAAGGCGGTCCCGGTGCGCGGCGAGGGGAGTCGCCTGTGGGACCAGGAGGGGCGCGAGTACATCGACTTCGCCGGCGGCATCGCCGTCAACGGCCTGGGGCACTGCCACCCGGTGCTGGTCGAGGCGCTCACGGCCCAGGCGAACAGGCTCTGGCACCTCTCCAATGTCTACACCAACGAGCCGGCCCTGGCCCTGGCGCGCAGCCTGGTCGAGCGCACCTTCGCCGACAAGGTCTATCTCTGCTCCTCCGGGGGCGAGGCCAACGAGGCGGCCCTCAAGCTGGCGCGGCGTTGGGCCCATGACCACCATGGCGAGCACAAGCATCGCATCGTCTCCTTCTCGCAGTCCTTCCACGGCCGGACCTTCTTCACCGTCAGCGTCGGCGGGCAGCCCAAGTACTCCCAGGGCTTCGGTCCGGTCCCGGGGGGCATCGTCCATGGCCACTACAACGACCTCGACAGCGTGCGCAACCTGATCGACGACGACACCTGCGCGGTGATGGTCGAGCCGATGCAGGGGGAGGGCGGCATAATCCCCGCCGCGCCGGAGTTCCTGCAGGGGCTGCGCGACCTGTGCGACGCCTTCGATGCGCTGCTGATCTTCGACGAGGTGCAGACCGGGGCGGGGCGTACCGGCTCGCTCTATGCCTACCAGCAGTACGGCGTGACCCCGGACATCCTGACCAGCGCCAAGTCGCTGGGCGGCGGCTTCCCGGTGGGCGCCATGCTGACCACCGACCGGGTGGCCCCGGCCATGGCCATCGGCACTCACGGTTCCACCTACGGCGGCAACCCGCTGGCCTCGGCCGTGGCCCTGGCCGCCGTGGAGTTCATCGATACCCCGGAGGTGCTCGAGGGCGTCAAGCGGCGCCATGACCTCTTCCGCGAGCACCTCGAGGCGATCAACCGCCAGCATGGCGTGTTCCGGGAGATCCGCGGCATGGGCCTGCTGATCGGGGCCGAGATGGCGCCGGAATACGAGGGACGGGCCAAGGACATCCTGCCGCTGGCCCTCGAGGAGGGGCTGATGGCGCTGATCGCCGGTCCCAACGTGCTGCGCATGGCGCCCTCGCTGGTGATCCCCGAGGCCGATATCGCCGAAGGCATGGCGCGGCTGGAGCGGGCGGTGGCGCGGCTGGTGGCGGGGCAGTGAGCCCCGGTTCCGCGATGCGTGACGACTCATCCCCTTCCGGAGACCCTGCCATGCTGGTCATACGCCCCGTCCGCCCGGCGGACCTGCCGGCCCTGGAGCGGCTGGCCGGCAGCGCGACGCCACGGCTGACCAACCTGCCGGCCCACCGCGACCGCCTGGAGGAGCGCATCGCCCGCTCCCAGCGGGCCTTCGCCGGCGAGGTCGAGGCCCCCGGCGACGAGCACTACACCTTCGTGCTCGAGGACCTGGAGCGCGGCGAGGTGGCGGGGACCGCCACCATCCGGGCCCAGGCCGGCGCCCGCGAGGCCTACTACACCTATCGCCAGGAGACGCTGATCCACGCCTCCCAGCAGCTCGATGTGCGTCGCGAGGTGCCGACCCTGGCGCTCTCCCACGAGGTCTCCGAGGCGACCCTGCTCTGCGCCCTGTCGCTGGATGCCCGCTACAAGGGCACCAGCGCCGAGAGCCTGCTGCGCCGGGCGCGGCTGATGTTCATCGCCCAGTACCCGGAGCGCTTCGCCGGGATCCTGGCGATGGCCTTTCCCGGCTACCTGGATGAACAGGGCGAGTCGCCGTTCTGGAACAGCGTGGGGCGTCACTTCTTCGTGCGCGACTACCAGGAGATCAACTACCTGGCCGGCGTGCGCTCGAAGAGCTTCATCGCCGAGGTCATGCCGCAGTTCCCGCTCTACCTGGCATTGCTCACGCCCCAGGCTCGGGCCGCCATCGGCCGCGAGCACCCCGACCACGAGCCGGCCCTGACCGAGATGCTGGCCGAGGGCTTCCTGCGCTCCCGCCACGTGGACATCTTCGATGCCGGCCCGGTGATCAAGGGTGAGCGGGAGCGCCTGGCCAGCTTCCGCCGGGCCGCCTGGCACCCGGTGCGCATCCGTCCCGCCCACGCGCTGCCCGATGCCGAGCCGGCCATGGTCGCCAACCAGCGCCTCGGCGACTTCCGCTGCGTGGTGGCGCGCTATGCCTTGTCGCCCACGGGCCAGCTCATGCTCTCCCCGGAGCATGCCGAGCGACTGGGCGTGGAGGAGGGGCGTGCCGTGCTGGCCGCCCCCCTGGCGCTGACCGGGGCGGGCGACGGGAGTCTCGACGCGCACGATCCGGGTTATGACGAGGGAGAGCTGTGATGCGTATTCGACCGATCGCCGAGGGCGACCTGGACGAGCTGCAGGCCCTGGCCCGGGAAACCGGGGTGGGCTTCACCTCGCTGCCCGACAACCGCGACTTCCTGGCAGCCAAGATCGCCTCGACGGTGGCCGCCTTCGAGGAGCGCACGCCGCAGGACCAGCGGCTCTACTTCTTCGTGCTGGAGGACGAGGCGAGCGGTCGGCTGGCCGGCTGCTGTGCCATCGAGGGCCAGGTGGGGCGCGAGATCCCCTTCTACCACTACCGGCTGGGGACCCTGGCCCACTCCTCGGTGCAGCTCGACCTGCATCGCACCATCGACACCCTCTTCCTGAGCTCCGACCATACCGGCGACGCCGAGGTGGCCTCGCTGTTCCTGCGCCCCGAGTACCGCGGCCCCGACCGGCGCCACGAGCGTAACGGCGCGCTGCTGTCGATGATGCGCTGGCTGTTCATGGCCGAGTTCCGCGACCGCTTCCCCGACAAGGTGCTCGCCGAGATGCGCGGCGTCTTCGACGACCAGGGGCGCAGCCCCTTCTGGGAGTGCCTGGGCAGCCACTTCTTCCCGCTCGACTTCGACGAGGCGGACAAGCTCACGGGGCTCGGCCAGAAGAGCTTCATCGGCGAGCTGATGCCCAAGTTCCCGATCTACACCCCCTTCCTCAGCGAGGCGGCGCGGGCCTGCATCGGCCAGGTCCATGTCCATACCCGGCCGGCGCTGGCCATGCTCAAGAAGGAGGGGCTGCGCTGGGAGGGCTACATCGACATCTTCGACGGCGGCCCCACCGTGGAGGCCTACATCGATGACGTGCGCGGCGTGCGGCTGTCTCGGCGCTGCCGGGTGGAGGTCAAGGCCGGAACGCTCGAGCGGTCGCCACGGCCGCGCTGGCTGGCGGCCACCACCGGGATGGCCGGCTTCCGTGCCGCCTGGCTGGGACGAGGGCCCGACGCCGAGGGCGTGGTGACGCTCGACGAGGCCGAGGCGCGTGGGCTGGAGGTCGCCTCCGGCGACACCCTGCGCATACTGGATACCGAGGAGGAGGCGTGATGAAGGCAACACGACAGCTGTTGATCGGCAGCACCTGGCAGGCGGGTGAAGGGGAGGCCTTCACCAAGCACGACCCGGTGTCCGACGAGCGCCTTTGGGAGGGCGCCGCCGCCACCGAGGCCCAGGTGGACGCCGCGGTGGCGGCCGCCCGGGACGCCTTCCCGGCCTGGGCGCGCACTGCCTTCGACGAGCGACAGGCGCTGGTGGAGCGTTTCCGCGGGGTGCTGGAGCGTCACCGTGAGGACCTGGCCACGGCCATCGCCCAGGAGACCGGCAAGCCGCTCTGGGAGGCCCGCACCGAGGTCGGCGCGATGATCGGCAAGGTGGCGATCTCGATCCGTGCCTACCAGGAGCGCACCGGCGAGCGCAGCCGCGACCTGGGGGACGCCACCGCCGTGCTGCGCCATCGCCCGCACGGGGTGATGGCGGTCTACGGCCCCTACAACTTCCCCGGCCACCTGCCCAACGGCCACATGGTGCCCGCCCTGCTGGCCGGCAACACCGTGGTCTTCAAGCCCAGCGAGCAGACCCCGCTGACCGCCGACCTCACCCTGCAGTGCTGGCAGGAGGCGGGGCTGCCGGAGGGGGTGATCAACCTGGTGCAGGGCGCGGCCGGGACCGGCCAGGCGCTCTCGGCAAACCCCGGCATCGATGGCCTGCTCTTTACCGGTAGCGCCCGTGTGGGGGGCCTCCTGCATCGCCAGTTCGCCGACCAGCTGGACAAGATCCTGGCCCTGGAACTCGGCGGCAACAACCCGCTGGTGGTGAAGGACGTTCCCGACCAGGAGGCGGCCGTGCTGACCATCCTGCAGTCGGCCTTCCTCTCCGGCGGTCAGCGCTGCACCTGCGCCCGGCGGCTGATCGTTCCCGAGGGCCAGGTGGGGGACCACCTGCTGGATGCCCTCAGTGACGCCATCTCACGGCTGCGGGTGGCCAGCCAGTTCAGCGACCCCGCGCCCTTCTACGCCGGCCTGGTCAGCGTGGCGGCCGCCGATGGCCTGCTCAAGGCCCAGGACGACCTGGAGGCGCTGGGGGGTACGGTGCTGGCGCGCATGGCGCGCGTCGAGCCCGGTACCAGCCTGCTCAGCCCGGCGCTGATCGACGTCTCCGGCCTGCCGGTGCCCGACGAGGAGCACTTCGGCCCGCTGCTCAAGGTGCATCGCTATCGTGACTGGGACGAGGCGCTGCGCCTGGCCAACGACACCCGCTACGGCCTCTCCGCCGGGTTGATCGGCGGCGAGCGGGGCGACTGGGACGACTTCCTGCTGCGCATCCGCGCCGGCATCGTCAACTGGAATCGTCAGACCACCGGCGCCTCCGGCGACGCGCCCTTCGGTGGCGTGGGCGAGAGCGGTAACCATCGCCCAAGTGCCTACTACGCCGCCGACTACTGCGCCTACCCGGTTGCCTCCATGGAGAGCGATGACCTCCACCTGCCGGACCAGCTGCCGCCGGGGGTAATCCTATGATTCTGCAAGTCATCCCATCGCTGTCTGCGGCACTGCCAGTGCGCTCTTTCACTGGCGCCGCCGACTACTGCGCCTACCCGGTCGCTTCCATGGAGAGTGAGGCGCTGGTCCTGCCCGAGACGCTGCCACCGGGGGTGACGCTATGAGCCAGCCGATCCCGGATGTGCGCGAGGTCAACTTCGATGGCCTGGTCGGCCCGACCCACAACTATGCCGGCCTGGCCCTGGGCAACGTCGCCTCCATGACCCACGGGGGCCTGGAGGCCAATCCCCGGGAGGCTGCGCTGCAGGGCCTGGGCAAGATGAAGGCGCTGATGGAGGCCGGCTACGCCCAGGGCGTGCTGCCGCCCCAGCAGCGCCCCGACCTGGGGGCGCTTCGCCAGCTCGGCTTCTCCGGCAGCGATGAACGGGTACTGGCCCGGGCGGCGGGCGAGGCCCCGCAGATCCTGCGCGCGGTCTGCTCGGCCTCGAGCATGTGGACCGCCAATGCCGCCACCGTGACGCCCTCTGCGGATGCCCCCGACGGCCGGGTGCACTTCACCCCGGCCAACCTGCAGTCGAGCTTCCACCGCTTCCTGGAGCCAGCCACCACCGCCCGGGTGCTGGCGGCGATCTTCCGCGACGAGGCGCGCTTCGTCCACCATCCGGTGCTGCCGGCGACCCCGGCCTTCTCCGACGAGGGCGCGGCCAACCATACCCGCCTCGCCGCCGACCACGGCGAGCCCGGGGTGCACCTCTTCGTCTATGGCCGGGCGGCCTTCGGCTGGGGGGCGGAGGAGGGCGTGGCCCCCCGGCGCTACCCGGCGCGGCAGACCCTGGAGGCGAGCCAGGCCATTGCCCGCCAGCATGGTCTCACGGAGACCCGGGTGGTGTTCGCCCAGCAGCACCCCGAGGCCATCGACGCCGGCGTCTTCCACAACGACGTCATCAGCGTGGGCAACGGTCCGGTGCTGCTCTACCACGAGCGGGCCTTCCTCGACGAGCAGGCCACCCTGGACGAGCTGAGGACCAAGATGGCCACGCCGCTGGTCCCGATACGGATTCCCGAGGAGGCGGTCAGCCTCGAGGACGCCGTGGCCTCCTACCTGTTCAACTCCCAGCTGCTCTCCAACCCGGATGGCACCATGACGCTGGTGGTGCCCGGGGAGTGCCAGGAACGCGAGAGCGTCTGGCGCACCATCCAGGATCTCCTGCTGGCCGGCCACACTCCCATCAGCGAGGTCGTGGTCAAGGACGTCAAGCAGAGCATGCGCAACGGCGGCGGGCCTGCCTGCCTGCGCCTGAGGGTGGTGCTCTCGGCGGCCGAGCGCGCGGCCCTCTCCGGGCGGGTGCTGCTGGACGACGCCCTGCACGGCGAGCTTACCGCCTGGGTCGAGCGTCACTACCGCGACCGCCTGGCGCCCAAGGACCTGGCCGATCCGCAGCTGGCCGAGGAGACGCTGGCGGCGCTGGACGAGCTGACGGGGATCCTGAAACTGGGCCCGGTCTATCCCTTCCAGCGGGGGTGAGTATGGCGACGCGGCGAGTGCCCGGTGGCGGCGGCCGGGAGGCGGTCGACATGGACGGGGAGGCGGAGGGCATGAGGGCGTCAGCGTCGCCGGGGGACGCCTATCGCCGGGCGGTCGAGCAGGGCGGCTTCGCCTCGGACGAGGCCCAGTGGCAGGCGGTCGGCCATCTCGAGGCGTGCTTCCATGCCGTGCAGGAGGCACGGCGCGGCGCGGCCATCCCGGGGGTCTACCTCTGGGGCCCGGTCGGGCGGGGCAAGACCTGGCTGATGGATGGCTTCCATCGGCAGCTCCGGGTGCCCTCGCGTCGCCAGCACTTCCACCACTTCATGCGCTGGGTGCACCGGCGCCAGTTTCAGTTGCGCGGCACCGCCGACCCCTTGATGGCGCTGGCCCGGGAGCTGGGCGACGAGATTCGGGTGTTGTGCCTCGACGAGCTGTTCGTCGGCGATATCGCCGATGCGATGCTGCTCGGCCGGCTGCTGAGCGCGATGTTCGATCACGGGGTGACGCTGGTCTGCACCTCGAACCAGGCCCCCGACCAGCTCTATGCCGATGGCTTCAACCGTGAGCGGTTCCTGCCGGCCATCGCCGCCATCGAGCGCCATATGCAGGTGGTCGAGCTGGATGGCGGCCGCGATCACCGGCTACACCCCGGCAAGGCGCACCCGCGCTTCTGGGTGAAGCAGCCCGATCGGTCGAGTGCCCTGGAGGCGGTGTTCGAGCGGTTGAGCGCAGGCGAGGCACGCGACGACGATCCCATCGAGCTGGGACATCGGCGCATCGCCGTGCGGTGCCGCAGCGAGACGGTGGTCTGGTGTCGCTATGCGGATCTGTGCGAGCAACCGCTATCGGCGCTGGACTTCATCGCCCTGGTCGACCGCTTCGACCATGTCCTGATCGGCGAGGTGCCGCGGCTGAGCGACACGCATCGCATCGGTGGCATCGCACGTGGTACCGAGGATGGCACCGAACGCGTGACGGCCGGGGAACGGGAACTGCCGCCGCTGTCCCGCAAGGACGACGGCGTGCGGCGCTTCATCGCCCTGGTCGATGAGTGCTATGACCGACGCACGCCGCTCTACCTGGAGGCCGAGGTGGCACTGCCCGACCTCTACCCCCTCGGCCACCTGGCCTTCCCGTTCCGGCGTACCCTGAGTCGCCTGCAGGAGATGCAACTGGCGCGCTTCGGGGCAGAGGCCGGCTGAACCGACGGGCCGGGCAGGACGCCCGACGCGATGCTGCGGGGGCCGGGGATGCTCAGCCGCCCGTGGCGGCCCCCCCGACCACGCCGCCGCGCAGCCCGCTCTGGTTGCCGCTGGCCCTCAGGTGGCTGGCCACGGCGTCTTCCGGGGAACCGGCCATCTCGCGGAACATGCCCATGGAGCCGAGCAGGGCGCTGGACTCGTAGGGCACAAACACGCGCTCGCCCTCCTTGGCCATGGTCGGCAGGACCTTGATGTAACTCTGGCCCAGCAGGTAGCCGACCACGGTGCGCTTGTTCTCCTCGCTGTCGCCGATGGCATTGAGCACCAGCTTGATCGACTCCTGCTCGCCCTGGGCGCGCAGGATGGCGGACTCCTTGTCGCCCTGGGCGTTGAGGATCGCCGACTCGCGCTGCCCCTGGGCCTTGGCGATGGCCGCGGCCTTCTCGCCCTCGGCCTCGGTCACCGTGGCGCGACGCTTGCGCTCGGCGGCCATCTGCAGGCGCATGGCGGTCTCCACCTCCTCGGGCATGGCGATGTCCTGCACCTCGACCCGCGAGATCTTCACCCCCCACTTGGAGGCGGGTTCCTCCATGGCGGCCTGGATCTCGTTGTTGACCTCGGCCCGGGACTCGAACAGCTTGTCGAGCTCCATCTTGCCGACCACCGAGCGCAGGGTGGTCTTGGCCAGCACCTCCACCGCCTGGCTCATGTTCTCGACCTCGTAGACGGCGCGCTTGGGGTCGATGATCTGGTAGTAGAGCGCGCCGTTGATGGTCACCGTGACGTTGTCGGTGGTGACCACCGGCTGGCCGGGGAAGTCCATCACCGTCTCGCGGCGGTCGATGCGGATCTCGTCGCTGGTGATGGCGTGATAGTCATCGCCCATCTTGCGGTAGCGGATCATGGTGATGGCGCGAGGCTGCTCGATGAAGGGAATGATGATGTTGATCCCGCTCTCGAGCAGCCGGTGGAACGACCCCAGTCGCTCGATGACCAAGACCTCGGACTGGCGCACGATCACCAGCCCCTTGACGATGATCAGGATGCCGATGACGACGACGATCAGGCTGAGAATCAGGCCCGGGCCGAGTGGTAAATCCATGTTCACTGCTCCCTGTGTGGTGCGGATGAGACGCTTGTCGTGGAGGAATCGGAGGAGATGGGCGAGACGAGGGCGGTGGTGCCGTCGAACCGCCTGAAGGTCACCCGGGTACCCGCTGGCAGCTCGGTGGCGCCGGTTTCCACCACCCGCAGGCGGTAGAAGTCGCCGTTGACCTTGATACCGGTGGCCCCGTCGAAGTCGCGCTTGAGGGTGGTGTAGGTACGATGCTTCTCCACCCCGGTCCCGGTGGTGCCGTAGGCCACGCCACGGGGCGAGAAGCGAGGCCGGATCACCATCACCGCCAGCGGCACCAGCAGCCCCGAGAACACGCCCAGGCCCAGCAGCTGCCAGGGCAGTGACAGCCCCAGGGCGGCCAGGCCAGCGGTCAGGGCGGCGGCCCCGCCCAGCGCCAGCAGCACCAGGCCGCCGGACATCAGTTCCGCCAGGCCCAGCAGCAAGGCGATGGCCAGCCAGATGATGGCGGGATTCCAGCCCATGTCGGCTCCTTGTCGAGTCGTGTGACCCAGGCAACATAACCCGAGGCCCTCGCCATATCGAGGCATGGTCGCGAACTTTTTTGTGGCCAGCAGAAGAGCGCTGGAGCAGCGTGGGATCGGACAGATGCGCTATGCTGCCGCCCAACTGACAAGGGAGAGACACTGTGACGGGCGTGGTCTACTGGCTGGACATGGCGGGGGTGATCGTCTTCGCCCTCTCGGGCGTGATACTCGCCTGCCGCTCGCGGATGGACCCCTTCGGCATGCTGGTGCTGGCGGCGGTGACCGGCATTGGTGGTGGCACCCTGCGAGACCTGGTGCTGGGCGTGCGTCCGGTGTTCTGGGTGACGGATCCGACCTACCTCTGGGTGATACTCGCCACGGTGGGTCTGTCGATCCTCGGCTTCCATTACATCCATCGCCTCTCGCGGGGCTTCCTGCCGGTGGCAGACGCCTTCGGCCTGGCGCTCTTCACGGTGATCGGGGCCCACAAGGCCCTGATGCTGGAGTCGCCCGGCGTGGTGGCGGTGCTGATGGGGCTGCTGACCGGTGTGGCCGGTGGCATGGTTCGCGATGTGCTGGCGCGTCGGGTACCCATGGTGCTCCGGCAAGAGGTCTATGCCACCGCCTCGATTGCCGGTGGCGTGGTCTTCGTGGGCCTGGAGGCTCTCGCCGCGCCGCTGGCCGTCTCCATCGCCACGGGGCTGGTGGTTACCCTGGGGTTGCGGCTCTCGGCGATCCACTGGCACCTGTCCCTGCCGGTGTTCGCCTGGGTGGTGGTACAGCCGTCACCGACTTCCCAGGACCCTGAGGGTGACGGGCAGGAGCAGGCGATGCCCCACGGGCGTCCCAAGGCCCGGGTCAAGCTGATCCCGCCCGGGCGCAGCAGACGAAGGGGGAAGGCGAAATGAGCATGAACCTGACGATTCGAGGAAGGCCCCGCACGCCTGCCGTGCTCGTGACCTGGCTGATGGTGGCGCTCCTGTCGCTGGCCGGCTGTTCCCTCCAGCAACGGGACTTCCAGCAAAGTGAACAGGGGCTGGACCATGCGGCCGTGGCCGGGGCGATCCGCGAGAACTACGAGGCAGCGCTGCCCGACCTTCCCCGGAGCAAGCAGCGCCACTATGCCCAGCGACTCTACCGGATCACCGGCGACGCCCGTTACCTGCCCCTCAATCGGGTCTATGGTCACCGCCTCGTGGGCCGGATTCGCGAGGAGATCAAGGCGCTGGACACGCCGGGCCACGCCGAACGACGGGCCCGGGAGAAGGTGGCTGCCTATCCGACGGGCAGCGAGAAGCAGCGTCGTCGCAAGCGGATGCTCGCCGAGTGGGGAGAGATCGCCTACGCGAAGAGCCTGGCCTTTGACCTGACCCAGGCGAAATACCATGGCCTGTTGAACGAGGCCGACCTTCCCGGCCATCAACGGGCGCTGGACTACCTGGCGAGCGTCGACTTTCGTACCTTCCTGCTCGATTCCGACGTGATGGCGGTCTATGCCGCCCAGGTGGCCAACCTGGTGTATTACCTCGAGGACCTGGGCGTGACCGACCTGCGCGAGGAGGTCATCACCGCCTTCCGCCACCAGTACCCACCGCGGCGCGACCCGGGGCTCTCGACGGCCGAGTACCGCAACAAGATCTACGGCATGACCCACTTCGTGATCGCCGCCAGCGACTACTACCAGCAGCCGGTGTCAGCCGAGGAGTTCCGCTGGGTGCTGGACGAGTTCGCCGCGAGCCTGGATCGCATCCTCGCGGATACCAAGGAGGATATCTACACGGAGGTGGGCATCAGTTTCCTGCTGGCCGGGGAGGAGGATCATCCGGCCGTGACGCGACTGCAGGATGCGTTGGTCGAGGCCTATGACCCCGGAGCGAGGATGGTGCCGTCAGAGCAGGGAGGCACCGACCTGGCCAGCGGCGAACACCGCAACGTGCTGGCCATCATGCTGCTGGACTGGCCAAGATATTTACATATGGGACCTATGCTCTAGTATGTGAATAACTTGGAGAGAATTTGGGGTCGCTGTTTTCATGAATTTGTGACGAAAGCTCTTCTTTTATATGGTTGTAAAGAGGTGTTATTTCTTCGGGAAGGTTGTCTTCGGCTCGGTGTTGATCTATGTAGTAAGCTGCTCTGGTCCCGCAGTAGTCTATAGTTTCTCCTGCCTTTTGAAAGTGAAGGCCTGATGCTTTTAGCAGTCTATTAAATTTTGGTTCGATCATTGCAAAGACATGCCTTCGTCCAGAGAGGCCAACTATAGCAGTTGCGGCAAGGAATAAGCTCAAACCAATTAGTGCTGGTTCTTGTTTTTCACTTATTGAACATATTCTGTTAATGTCTTCATCTCTTATGCCCGTAGGTGGTTTTGATCTTTTTCTGAATGAAGGATGGACGGCAAGACGGGATACTTCACAAACTGTGCTTTTTGGGAAAGTGTTTGGATTCAAATCATAGCCTTGAAAGCTGCTTTTGCAATACTCTTCTAGCGGGAGGATGTGTGGTGAGCTATTGGCCTTGGTGTCTATAATCACTACCCTCAAGCAGCCAGCATCCATCCCACTTTCTTTGTGCTGGAGAAGGCAAAGTATTGAGTTCTGGTCATGTGAATCTTTTTCTAGCGGCGCATTTATTTTTTCTCCAATGTTGTAATGGAGTTCTTCGTGGAATACTTCATGCCTAAGTGAGAAGGCGCGCTGCTTCTCTTCTGGCGTGTGTGCAATGATGAATTTGAATCTCTCAGAGAAAGTGCGAGGGTCAATTCTTCTTTTTCGAAGAGTTGCTACAGATGCTTTTTCAGTGTTGGTTTCGAATGTGCTCATTGGTCATCATCTTTAGAGTTTGCGTATTTGGTTTTTTTGCCAAAAAGAGTTTGTGAATCATTAAAGGTGTCGTCCAGCCTTGATGGTCTTCCAAGATGGAAGCCTTGGCCGTATGTGATCCCGTAGTCTTGAAGGATTGGTACTAGAGTTTCTTGATCCACAAACTCAGCAATGGCCTGCTTTCCGAAACCTTTTGCTATATCCGCAATGGCTCTTACGATAACTTGGCTTTCAGGATTGGTAGTTAGCGTCCGTATAAAAGAACCGTCGATCTTGATAAAGTCCACCGGCAGCTGCCCCAGGTAATGGAAGCTGCTGAAGCCCACGCCGAAGTCGTCCAGGGCGGTTCGGCAGCCAAGGTCGCGGACCGCCTGCAACACGCCGCGTGCAGTGGAAAAATCGGTCACGGCGGCGGTCTCGGTCACCTCGAGGATGAGGTGGTGGGGGTCGGCACCGCTGGCGGCCAGTTCGTCGGCCAGGTACTGTTTCAGGCCTTCATCATGCAGGGACTGGCCGGACAGGTTG
Organism: Halomonas rhizosphaerae; assembly: GCF_030012485.1. Classification (NCBI taxonomy): domain Bacteria; kingdom Pseudomonadati; phylum Pseudomonadota; class Gammaproteobacteria; order Oceanospirillales; family Halomonadaceae; genus Halomonas; species Halomonas rhizosphaerae. The sequence goes on along the minus strand of NZ_JASCQQ010000035.1, from coordinate 42,654 downwards.
ACCGCCAGGCTGATGCCTCGCTCCTGGAGTTGGCTGAGTATCCGCAGGCTGTGGCGCAGCACCCAGCGGTCGACCTGCACGATCTGGCCGCTGCGCTCCGCTACCGGGATGAAATAGGCGGGAGACACCAGGCTGCCATCGGCATCGCGCATGCGCAGCAGCACCTCGTAGTGCTTCACGTCGCGATCCTCCAGCCGCATGATCGGCTGCACCATCAGCTCGAAGCTCTCCTCTTCCAAGGCGCTGCGTACGCGTTCGACCCAGTAGACACGCTCCTGCAGTTCGTCCTTGGCATTCTCTGTCCTGGAGAGCAAGTGCCAATGCTGGATGCCACTATCCTTGGCCTTGTACATGGCCACGTCGGCACTGGCCATCAGGTCGGCCGGCGTCGCACCGTGGGTCGGGAACAGGGCAATGCCGATGCTCGCGGTGACCCGGTGACGTCGCCCTGCGGCCGTGAACCCCAGGCTGTCGAGTAACCGGTCGATATGCTGGGCAACCTGGACCGCCTGGTCCTCGTCGGCATGCTCCAGCAACAGCGAGAACTCGTCGCCTCCCAGGCGGGCGATGACGCCGCGATGGCCCAGGTTGAGCAGGAGGGTCTCGGCCACCTCTCGCAGCAGACGGTCTCCGACATGGTGGCCGCTGAGCTCGTTGACCTCCTTGAACTGATCCAGGTCCAGCAGCAGCACGGCACCATGCGACTCCCGCCACAGTGCCTTCTGCAGGGCGTCCTGGAAGTAGCGCCGGTTGTAGAGCTCGGTCAGGGGGTCGCGTTCGGCCAGCCAGGTCAGGCGGGCCTCCGCGGCCTTGCGCTCGGTGATGTCGAGCCCCACCGAGATCCGCGACATGCTCCCGTCAGTGCCGGACGGCAGCGGGGCATGGTACCAGGCGATGGTATGAATGCGGTGGTCCGGGGTCTGCAGGGTGCGTTCCTCCTGCTGCGGCGTGCCGAAGGCGCCGACCGGAGAAGGGCTGCCCGCCTCGAACACGTCCACGAAGTGGCGGCCCAGCAGGGAGGGCTCGTCCAGGTCCAGCATCGAGCGGGTGTAGTCGTTGACGAGGCTGATCCGTCCCCTGCTGTCCTGGGCGATGATGAAGACCCGGGCGGTATCCAGCAGGCTGTTCACGAAGTCCCTTTCCTGGGCCAGTTCCTCGACGCGCTCCGCCAGCTGGTCGCCGCGTTCCTGAACCTCCTGCTCCAGCATCTCGAGCTGTCCCGAGAGCTCCAGCGTGGTGCCTTCCAGCACGTCGATCTCGTCCGGCAGGCGGTGACGGACAGTCGGAATCGCGGCCCGGACATCGTCGAATCCCCCGCTGGCCAGTGTCGGCAGCAAGCCGGCGATCCGGCGCAGGCGGGCCATGGGCCGCAGCAGGATCAGCAGCAGCACCAGCTCCGCGGCGATCCAGCCCGCGAGGCCTACCCCCAGCAGGATGCGAGTGTCCTCGTTGATGGCCCTGATCTGGGCCGAGATATCCGAGACCAGCAGGAAGTACCCGGTGCTGCGCCGGTCCGCGTCCTCATCCATGCGGACCGCACTGAGCTCCAGGTACTGGCCCCGGTGCTGAAGCTGCAGGGGGGCTTGCAGTAGAGCGCTGATCGGTCCGAGTCGGGCTGCCCGTTGCAGGACGGGCAGGCTCTGCTCCTGGCGCGTCAGGGCCAGGAGATACCCATTCCAGGGGGCGAGATGGCGTGCCTCGGGAAGGTCTCGGCTCTCCAGCGAGCCGGTCACCAGAAGGGCCACCTCGGCGTTGGAGACCTCCCTGGCCTGGCGGGTCACATCGGCCAGCGACCGGGATAGCACGACCAGGCCGACGCTATCGCCATTCACCAGCACCGGAACGGCGGCATACTGTTGGCAGTCCGTCGTGCAGCGCAATGCCGTGATAGGCATCTCGGTGTCCATGATTCGCTGTACCCAGGCCTGGATAGGCAAACTGCCCTCCGGCTGGCTGGAGCCCCAGCGGCCCATGGTCCGTCCCCGGGTATCCACCACCAGGATCTCGTCGATGCCGGCCTCGAGCTGCAGGGTCGGCCACTGGGACGCCAGTGCCTCCTCGACTTCCTCCGCGTTGCCCGCCTCCAGGGGTGGTCCGAGGCGTGGCGAGGCCGCGGCCAGGCCCGCCAGCTGGCGAAGGTTCTCCGCCGAACGCTGAAGGGCCAGGCGGATCTCGCGCTGCTGGCGCTCATGGTGCTGGTTGCGGCTCTCCTGGAACTGGCGGGTCAGGTTGTCATGGCCCAGCCAGGTGAACAGCGCCACGAGCCCGACCAGCAGCAGGCTGCTCAGGGCGACGACACGCCATGTCAGGCTGAGTCGACGACGAGACCGGAGGGATGCGGGGAGGGTCATCTCTGCGGATTCCTGGCCAGATAGAGGACGTCAGAAGCGCAATGAGAGCTGGAACAGCAGCATGTTCCAGTGGCGCTCTGTTTCCGAGGGATCAGGATTATCTTGTAGGGGTAACCAGCCAGTGCCGTCGATACGGTGGTATTCGGCCGCGAGAAGAACACGTGGGTTTAGGTTCCATTGCAGACCAAGAGTAATGTCTTCGGCAAATCGCGAGTGTGCTGGTCCCAGGTTCTGCATCTCATATTCACTGCCTGAGCGGTCGCTTTTGTCGCTGACTAAATTGTCATAACGAATCAGCCACTGCCAATTGTCATGGAAGCGGCGTGAATATTGGATGTACCAGCTTTCGCCAGTAATGTCTGACTCGCGTATTGCGCCGGAGCCCGATAAGGAGAGGTTGCGAATGGCATATTCACCTGTAAGTGCCCAATTTTCCATGTCGTATTGGAGAGATAATATCCAGGGTTGGAAATTAAGCTCACCATTGCTGGGTCCAAGATTGATATCTAGATTTACGTCGGCAGTGCTGATGGCTGCAGTGAAATGGCCATTATTGTGCTCATAAATAAGCTGGGCAATTGAGGAGGTTTCGCCACTGACTTGAGAGTCTAGGGAAGGCGGGAAAAGCTGGGTTGCTAAATCTCGAGTTGTTGGTGTGCCCATGCCGCCTTTGAAACGAACTACGCCACTGTTAAATCGCTCCTCGGCATATACACTTGCACCATCTGCAGAGAGCCCCAATGATCGGGTTCTGTCGAAATAAATGGATTGAGGTAGCAGGATGCTGGGGCGAGTAAAGGCCACATCCCGAGTCTCGTTGTAGAAGCCGAAGGGGTTCTTGAAACGGCCGACCTGGATGCCGAAGGTGCGCTGCTGGTTCGAAAGCATCTGATAGTCGATAACACCATAGTCGAGGACCGGGCGTGCATCGCTGCCATCCCCCCCTGCGCGCCGGCTCAGTACCTGGGCGGCCAGCAGCACGTCCTCGTGGGGCCGCAGCGAGGCATTGGCGCCAATCTCGGTGAACTTGAAACTGCCTTCGTCCTCGCTGCTGGAACCAAAGAAGTTGTTGTCGTCGGTGATGACCAGCGCCTGGCTCAGGAAGCCATGCACCTGGAGGGTATCCAGTACGCCTTCGTCGCTGCGGGCCTGAGCAGACAGGCCCAGGGCCAAAACGGCGGCCATGGCGGTTATGGAGCGGAGATCACTCCATCGAAATGACTTGGACGCGATCATCCAGGTACTCCCTTTCAAGATATCCCAGGGCGCCGGGGGTGGTGGCGACCTGCTCGCGCATCTCCGCCTGGTCGCGAACACGGTCGGGCGCCTGGCCGGTGCCCGAGAACACCATGCGATCCCAGGCGAGCTGCAGCTGGTGCGGATAGACGGCCAGCTGCTCCTTGGCAAAGCGCGCATGCACGGGGTGGTTGTTGTCGAGCACGAAGACCCGCAAGGCCTGGCCGTTGGGCCAGGTGCGCTGTCTCATGGCGAAGATGGCGCGGGTGGTATCGCGCTTCAGCTGGCGGGTATTCACATCGGGGTGTGCCACCAGCAGGATCTGTGCCTCTTGGGCAATGGCCGGTGAGCCGGCCGGCAACAGGCCGGCCAGCATCACGGTGGCCAGGGCCAGGAGGCTCAGGCGCCGCATGAAGTGCGCCTCCCCGGCTGGCAGGCATCGGCAACGGCGCCTGCCGCCGCCAGGGAGCGGATCAGGACGAATGATGGCATCGGGGGTCGCGTTCCCGTTGTCTGATGAGCGCCAGGTTCATGCACCATGCAGGCGCGGCTTGCCCGTTACGTGTGTATGAGTCCATGACGCCTTCTCCCTGCAGCCCCTTGGGGCATTATCTTTTTTTATGCCCGATGCGTATCAGTTGTTTCCCACGATAGGCATCAGGAAGACCATCGTGCCTTTCTGACACGGGTCATTCTTATACGCTACATCACTTTAAGGAAATTTACAGGCCTGCGTATCAACGCGGAGCGAGAAACCCGGCGACGGAGGGCCGCCGGGGGGAAGGGGTCAGCCGAAGACGTGGAAGCTCTCGGCATTGATCCACAGGTGGGCCATCACGCTGGCGATGTAGCCCAGGGCGATCACCGGGGTCCAGCGCAGGTGACCCATGAAGGTGTAGTTGCCGCGGGCCTGGCCCATCAGGGCGACGCCGGCCGCCGAGCCGATCGACAGCAGGCTGCCGCCCACCCCGGCGGTGAGGGTGATCAGCAGCCAGTGGCCATGGGACATCTCCGGCTCCATGGTCAGCACGGCGAACATCACCGGGATGTTGTCGACCACCGCTGAGATCACCCCCAGGGCAATGTTGGCGCCGGTGGCGTTCCAGCCGGTGTAGAGGGCCTCGGAGAGCATGCCCAGGTAGCCCATGAAGCCGAGGCCACCCACGCACATCACCACGCCGTAGAAGAACAGCAGGGTGTCCCACTCGGCCCGCGCCACACGGTTGAAGACATCGAAGGGCACCACGCTGCCCAGGCTCTCGAGCTTCTTCCAGTCACCGCGCTGGCTGTAACGGGTACGCTTGCGCTCCAGGGAGCGCGGCAGGGTGCGGCGCAGGTAGTAACCGAAGAACTGCAGGTAGCCAAGCCCCGTCATCATGCCCAGCACCGGCGGCAGGTGCAGCAGGGTGTGGCAGGCCACGGCGGTGGCCACGGTGAGCAGGAAGAGGGCGATGATGCGGCGGGCGCCGCGCTTGAGCCAGACGTCCTCTTCCATGCTGGCGGGCTTGCGGTTCTTGATGAAGAAGCTCATCACCACGGCCGGGATCACGAAGTTGATCAGCGACGGGATCAGCAGGTCGAAGAACTCGTAGAACTGCACGATACCCGCCTGCCAGACCATCAGGGTGGTGATGTCACCAAAGGGGCTGAAGGCGCCGCCGGCATTGGCCGCCACCACGATGTTGACGCAGCAGAGGTTGATGAAGCGCTTGTCGCCCTCGGCGACCTTGGTCACCACCGCACACATCAGCAGCGCGGTGGTCAGGTTGTCGGCGATCGGCGAGATCACGAAGGCCAGCACACCGGTGATCCAGAACAGCGAGCGATAGCTGAAGCCCTTGCGGACCATCCAGGAGCGCAGCGCATCGAACACCCGGCGCTCGTCCATGGCGTTGATGTAGGTCATCGCCACCAGCAGGAACAACATCAGTTCGGTGAACTCGAGCAGGGTCACGCGGAAGGCGTGCTCCGATTCGGTGGGCATGCCCGCCTTGACATAGACCCAGCCGATCAGCGCCCAGATGATGCCGGCCGCGACCAGGACCGGCTTCGACTTGCGCATGTGGATCTTTTCTTCGGCCATGACCAGGGCGTAGGCCAGCACGAAGACGGCGACGGCGAGCATGCCCACGAAGGAGCCGGTCAGGTCGAGCTCGCCGGTGGCGGCGAGCACGGGCCCGCTGGCCAGCAGCGAGAGCATGGTGAGCACGAGCATGCCCGGCCAACGGGCGATTTGCCGTGGCCGGGGGGGTATACGACAGGTTGTCAGCATGGCTGCGATCATCCTGAGGCAGGAGGTGGGGGAAGGGTTAGAAAGCGGCAGAATCTTATCACAGCGTGTTGCGATGCAGTATGCCACTTATTTATTACCCCCGATTCTTTGGTAGGGGGAGAGGTCAGTCGCTGTTCCCGTCGGGCCGAGCCTGGGTCTCCAGGGCCTGCTGCCACTGGCTCACGGTGACCTCTTCCAGGTCCTCTTCGGGCGAGGGACGGTGGCGTTCATACCAGCGTCGCGGACGCAGCAGGCGAACCTCGGGATGCCCCTTGTCGAGGGAGACACCGGCGGCGAGGATGCCCAGGCGCGCATAGAGCGAGCCGTCCGGCGCCTCGTCACGAAAGACCAGGTCGGCGAGCATCTCCAGGGAGTCGCCAGCCAGGCGCGCCTCGCGCAGCTGCAGGGTATCGTCGTCGAGGTGGAGCAGGGCGTTGCCACGGATGTCGTTGACCGTCAGTCGCCGACCCAGCCACTCCCATTCCCGGGCACGGGACAGGAACAGGCGCGCCAGCAGGCCGCTGTCGCGCATCGCCATGTCGAGCCGCGCATCCAGTTGCAGGGGGCGGGTCCAGTCAAGACGGCCCTCGGTGATGTCGAGCTGCGCCCACCAGCCGGCCTCGCCGCGCGTCTGCTCATCCCGGCGCTGGATGTTGTCCAGCCGCAGCCGGGAGCCGGAGGCATCGAAGCGGCGAGTGACAAGGTTGCCATCACGCAGGCGGGCCTCGAGCCGCAGGTCGCCCTCCAGGCGCTGATCGCCGAGCCGGATGGCCGTGTCGAAGGCCTGAAGGCCGAGATCCCCGCGAGCCTGGAGCCCCTCCAGGTGGAGGTCCACTTCCAGCCCGGCACGGCCGCCCAGCAGTGCCAGGCCCGACTCCTCGGGGAGGTAGGCGTTGTAGCGAGAGAGGTCATCCACCTCGGCGATGGGCAGGCGGATGCGGGTGCTGAAGTTCTGCAGCGAACGTTCGTCGGGGTCGAGGCCGAAGCGCGGCGTCTCGGTCTCGAGGCTGAAATGACGACCTTCGACGTGGGCGTTTGCCTCGCCGATGCGGTGCAGGCTGAAACGGGGCAGCGTCAGGGCCAGTCGGGCTCCCGGAGCCTCGCGTTCGCCGTCGATCTCGGCCTCGAGGCGGCCCTGGCCACTGGCGACGAAGTCAAGGAAGCCGACTGCCAGGTCGTCCGCCTCGACCCGGAGCTGGCTGCCCGGGCGAAGGTGGTCATCCGCGAGGCGCAGCTCGGCCCGGAATCGGCCGCTGCCCTCCAGGGTCAGGCCGTGGGCAGGCGGGAGGAAGTCGTCGAGGAATCCAAGGTTGGCGACCAGGCCATCGAGCACCAGTTGCCCGTCCATTCCCGGCGCGGCTCCTTTCCGTCCCGGCATCGGCAGCGGCCCGATGCGGGCCTCGCGTGCCACGATCCGGGTACGCAGGCGCGGACCCGATGCCGTCGCTGCCGCCTGCATCGACAGCCGTGATCCGGAGAGGTCCAGGCGACCGTTGTCCAGGTCGGCCTCCTGAATCTGGAGGTCCAGTGCCAGTTCGCCTTCCACCTCCCGGCCGAGCAGGCGGCCGGTGATGCGCTGGCCGGCCAGGTCGGCCTGGCCACGGGCCTGGCCCCCCTCGACCGTGACCCGACCCCGGGTGGTGCCCCGTCCGGACTGCAGCGTCACCGGTGCGGCCGCAGGCAGGTAGGCCTGCAGCACCGTGACATCGGGCATCGTGGCGTCTTCCCAGGCGAGCGACAGGCGTGGTCCCGCCAGCGCGGCACTGAGCCCTGGGGCGTCGCTCTCGGCCGTCAGGACCAGGCGCCCATCGCGCATCAGCAGGCGACGGTCGGAGGATCTCGCCACACGGGTCTCTTCCAGGCTGGCGTCCAGCCGGGCCCTGGGTCGACCCAGGGCTTCCTGCCAGCTGGCGGTAACGCTGCCCCGCCCCCAGGCCTCCAGGTCGAACAGGCGGGCCCGCAACGACTGGGTGGTCACGGCCAGGCGGCTGCCCGAGGCCACCCGGCCCCGCTCCAGTTGCAGGCTGGCCGCCAGGTCACCGCCGCCCTCCAGGGTCAGGCCGCCGTCGACGGCGTGGATCAGGAAGTCATCGAGGACATCGAGCCGGGCCACGCGTCCCCTGATCACCACCCGGCCATCCAGCGGCGGTGGGCCCTGTCCCCCGATGAGCCTGGCCAGGGGCACCATCGAGGTCAGGTTGGCCTCTTCCAGGGTGACCTCGGTGGTCAACGGCAGCTCGTCCTCCTCACCGCGCGCCGAGACCTCGAGGTGGGTGCCCGACAGGTCGAGACGCCGCTGGCGCGGGTCGACCTCGGGAAGGGCCAGGTCCAGGGTCATGCTGCCTTCCAGCGGACGTCCGGCCAGGGTCAGGGCCACCTGGTCGCCGGCCAGGTGGAAGTCGCCCTCGAGCAGGCCATCCCGGTACGCCAGGTACCCCTCCAGTCGCGCACTGCCGCTCTGCAGCGTCAGTGGGCCGCCCTCGGGGAGGTAGACCGCCAGGGCGCCCACGTTGGGCAGCCGGGCATCCTCCCACTCGAGCCGGGCGGAGGCCAGTCGTCGCGGGGCGTCGGCGAGGTCGGCACCGGGCAGCCGCGCGGAGAGCCGGAAGCGCCGGCTGGTCATGAAGGGATCGTCCAGCCCCGCCCGCAGCATCCGCATCTCGTCGAGGGTCACGCCGAGTTCCATGACCGGCCCCTCCTCGCCTTCCACGACCCGGCCGGCGACGCGGCCCCCGCCGCTCAGCCGATGGCGGTCGGACGTGCCCTCGGCCCGCTCCCGGCCTGGCCGCTTTCCCTCCTCGGGCTCCGGGGGCGGCGACAGCAGCACCCGTTCGTCCAGTTCCACCATCAGCGATGGGGAATCCAGCGTGAGGTCGCTACCCGGGGCGAGCTCGCCACGCTCGAGCGACAGCTCGCCGCTCAGCCTGCCGTGGCCGGCCAGGTCGAGCCAGCCCAGCTGGCGCAGGTAGGGATTGAAGACGTCCCAGGCGTCGGCCGTGGCATCCAGGGACAGCGTGCCCGACACGAAACGGGCCGCCGCCAGGTCGGGGTGTTCACGCAGGCGAAAGGGCGCCACCTGCAGGTCGGTTGCCAGGCGAATGTCGTTGGCCAGCACGGTACTGCCGCGCCTGACCCGGGCCTCTGCCAGGGAGAGCTCGAGGCCCTGGATCGATACCCGGCCTTCGTCAAGGCGCAGGCCGGAGAGCGCGATACCACCATCGCCCTCCAGGCGGTGGTGGCCCAGGCGAAAGCGGCGAAGCCCCTGTGCCGTGAAGGTGGAGACCTCCAGCCGGCGCTCGAGCAGCGCCGCCAGCGAGACCCGTAGACGTGCCCGGTCCACCGCCAGCTCGAGGGCCGGGTCCTCGCTCTCGACGTACAGTGCCTCGAGGGCGAGGTGGCCGGGGAAGGCGCTCCATCCCGACGCCCAGCGGATCGACATGCCGGACTTCTCGGCCAGCCACACCTGGGTGTATCGGGCGTTGATCAGCCCGTTGGCCACCACCAGGTAGAGGGCCAGGGCCAGCAGGGGCAGGGCCAGCAGCCAGGTCAGGCGTCGGCGTCTTGAGCTATCGGCATCCAGGCGCTGCATGTGACTTCCTCGACCCGCGGTGTCCCGGATCATGGTACACGGCCTCGTCGGCCTGCGTTGTCGCGGGGTTTTGTGGCATCATCTGCCCTCCCGGCAATCGCCGGCAGGGTACAGACCGCCAACGACTCAGGCATACAGTGCATGTTTCTCGATGATTTCCATACGCTTACGGATGGGCGTATCCGCATTTCCGCACGGCAGGCCAGCCAGTTCGCCAAGCGCATTGCCGGCGACTACAACCCCATCCACAACCCGGATGCACGTCGCTTCTGTGTGCCCGGTGACCTGCTGTTCGCCCTGGTGCTGGCACGCTTCGGCCTCTCCCAGCGCATGACCTTCCGCTTCCTGAGCATGGTCGGGGACGGCACGCCGCTGTGCTTCAGCGAACAGGACGATGGCCGGATCCGCGTCTGCGACGAGAGCGGCAAGTGCTATCTGGAAGTCGAGCGCAGCGGCGAGGCGACCCGTGACGAGTCGGTGGTGGAGGCCTTCACCCGCAGCTATGTCGCCTTCTCGGGCAAGAACTTCCCCCACTACCTCAAGCCGCTGATGGAAGAGAAGGGGGTGATGTTCAACCCGCGTCGCCCGTTGGTGATCTACGACAGCATGGGCTTCTGCCTGGACCGCCTGGATGCGCCCGCGCCGGGCCTGGAATTCGTGGATTCCTCGCTGGAGGTGAGCGGCAAGCGCGGCGATGCGCTGCTCGAGTTCCGCATCATGGCGGGCAACGAGGCGATCGGCACCGGCTCCAAGAAGCTGGTGGTCAGCGGGCTCTGCGACTACGACGCCGAGGCCATGGACGAGGTGGTCGCGGAGTTCTACCGTCTCAAGGCCTACCACGAGGCCGAGGCCTGAGGCGACACCCCGGAGACTTGTCACTCGGTGCTCAGGCCACCACGGTGACCGGGCAGGGCGCCAGGTCGATGACCCGATGACTGACGCTACCCAGCAGGGATGACTGCCACTTGCCCAGGCCACGGCGGCCCATGACGACCATCGGCGCCGCCTCGGCGTGATGCCGGGCCCGGGCGACGATGGCCTCGGGAACGCGTTTCCCCTCGCTCACCACCTCCTCGATGCCGCGCGGCACCTCGCCCAGCGCTTCCCTGGCCCGCTGGAAGGCCTCGTCGGACGGGCTGTCGTCCGCGTGCTCGGCAGCCGCCGAGAGGCCGTCCGGCCGACAGAAGACCAGTTCCACCGGCACGTCGGCACGGCGGGCCAGCTCGCCTGCCAGGGCGGTCGCCTTCAGGCAGTGAGGGGAGCCATCCACCGGCACCAGCACCTGCCCCAGGCGTGACGCATCGGACGGGCCAGCCTGGGCGTGCACGATGGTCACCGGGCAGCGGGCTCGATGCACCACCTCGTTGCTGATGCTGCCCTGCATGAACTTGCCGACCTCACTCAGCTGGCGTGCCCCCAGTACCAGCAGGCATCCGGGCTGCCGGGCAGCATGCTCGAGGATGACGCGGTCGGGGTGGCGGATGAAGGTGGCATCCTCGAGGATCACCTCGGCGGGCGGCTGCGTCAGGTCCGGGTCGAGCGCCTGCCGCGCCCGGGCAAACGCCTCGGCGGCGATGTCCTGGCGTCGCGCCCTGTCGTGGTCGGCTTCCGCCTGGCGGTTGGCGGGTATATCGCTGAGCTCGGCGGGGTTGAGCGGCATCACGTGGAGCAGCTGCAGCGGCGTCTCCAGCAGCCTGGCCAGCAGGCTGGCGTGGCGGGCGGCTGCCTGCGCCGAGGGTGATCCATCCACGGGCACGATCACCAGCGAGATCGGCTCACTCATCGATATTTCCTCCCCGTTCCAGAACCGCGGACCTGCAGGCACTGTAATCGACAGCCGGTGTCGAGGGGTAGGCCCGGGGCGCCATCCCCTGGTGTTCCGCTGCCTGTCGCCTCAGGCCACCCGCAAGCGCTTGCCCAGCAGGATGCTGCTCCAGTCGGCCTGGTTGGCCAGCCGATTGAGCAGTATCGACCCGCCCATGCCCACCAGCGCCAGGGCGATCACGTACAGCCACAGCGGGATGGGGACCTGCCAGCCGATGAAGTCCACGACCGAGAAGAACAGCGGGTGGGCCAGGTAGATGCCGAAGGAGTACTCGTTGACCTTCTTGACCAGGGGCGTCGCCCTCAGGCCCACCAGCCAGCGCATGGCCCACAGCAGCGAGAAGATGAACAGCGGCACCACCCAGGTCTCCTTGGAGGAGTACTCCAGCTCACCGCGCAGGGTGAAGGCGACGATGCCGCCCACCAGCACGACCAGCCAGCCGGGGTGCGACAGACGGCGGAACCAGGCCTGTTCCTGGAGGTCCGGGTAGTGCTTGACGATCAGCAGGGCCAGGAAGAACAGGTAGATCCAGCCCAGCGGCGCGATCCAGTGCAGGTAGCCCGGTGGCTCGATCGCCTGCCAGCGAAAGAAGCCCCACCAGCCGATGCTGATCACGGATCCGACCACCAGCCAGGGGCCGGAGGGCAGCCAACGCTGCAGGTCGAACCGGTTGTAGAGCCAGAACAGCACGTAGAACTGCATGGCGATGATCAGGAAGTAGCCATGCCAGCCGGCAAAGACCAGGTATTCGGTCATGTGGTAGCCGAAGCTGACACGCTCTTCGCTGGCCAGCATGCGCAGGTATTCTGCCAGGGAGTAGATCATCCCGTAGACGACGTAGGGCACCATCACGTACTTGAAGCGATTGGCGAGGAAGTTGTGCGGCGTCTCGTTGCCGTAGCGGGCCGAGAACAGGAAGATCGAGATGAAGATGAAGATCGGCGTGCCCAGCACGGTGGGGATCCGCGCCAGGTCGAGACTGAGGTGTTCCAGGTAGTTATCCTCGACGCGCCCTACCAGATGGAAGATGAAGACCGCCAGGCAGCCATAGAATCGAAGCCAGTAGATTTCCTCGATGCGTTTCATGGGCTCTCCGTGGCCGCCGATGGATATTGGTGGAACGCGTCGCGCCGATCTGGTGTCCGACCGCGGGTAACGCCCCGAATTCCCTGCATGAAGGAATTCCCTCTCATTCTCTCGCACCTGGAGGATCGCGCATGATCCGCAAGATCGGAGTGACCACCCTGTTGCTGCTGGGCCTGCTGTCGGGTGCCACGGCCTCGGCCAGCGGCCAGGTCAGCGAGCAGCGTTTCCACTCCGAGCATCTCGGGCGCGAGTATCCCTATACCCTCTATCTGCCCGAGGGCTATGCGGTCAGCAACCAGGCCTATCCTGTGGTCTATCTGCTGCACGGCTCCTTCGGCAGCGAGAGCGACTGGGCCCGGAAGGGTCGACTGCGCCGCACGGCCGACCGGCTGATCCGGCTGGGCGTCATCCCGCCGGCCATCATCGTCATGCCCGGCAGCCAGAGCTGGTGGATCGACGGCCACAACGAGCCGGCGCGCTCGGCCTTCCTGCAGGAGCTGGTTCCGCATATCGAGGAGAACTGGCACGTGGTGCCCGACCGCGAGTGGCGAGGGGTGGCCGGCCTCTCGGCGGGAGGCTTCGGCGCGGTGAACTTTGCCCTGTCCTACCCCGGTCTCTTCGGTGCCGCGGCCGCCTTCAGTCCCGCCAGCTACCATCCGCTGCCTCCGGACAACTCCTCCGCCTGGCGCCATCCCGCCTTCATAAGGGACGGCGAGTTCGACACCGGCCTCTGGGAGCGGACCAACTATACCGCGCACCTCGATGGCTACCTCTCCCAGGAGCTCGTCGTTCCCCTCTACCTCACTGCCGGGGATCGCGACCGGCTGAATGCCGTGCACCATGCCCGGCTGCTCAAGAGCGCGCTGGAGCCGCACCAGCTCGGCCAGGTGCACCTGGATGTGCTGCCCGGTGGCCACACCTGGCGGGTATGGCGCGCCAGCCTGCCGCGAGGGCTCGACTTCATGTTCCGCCATCTCCAGGGGCCGGTGCCGATCGAGAGCGAGGATGCCCGGGTCGAGGACCCCGAGCCTGCCACGCCGGGCTGACACCCGCCAGGCCGGCAAGGGAGAACAGCATCTTCTCGGCCGGTGCTGGGCAAGGGCGCCAGCCGTGCCGTAAGGTTCAGGGATTGTCTCGCCGGAGGATGACGACCCGATGATGCGTACGCTGCTGCTGGAGGCCGATGGCCGTGTGACGAGGGGCGGGGAGGAGCTGATCGCACGCTGGCGCGACGAGGCCGGGAGTCGTATCTGGATCGACCTGCAGGGCGAGAGTCAGGGGCGCGAGCGGGAACTGCTCGAGGCCTTCGACTGCCACCCTCTGGCCATCGACGACGCCCACCGCGAGCGCCACCCGCCCAAGATCGAGGAGTTCGAGACCCATACCCTGGTCCTCTATCGCGGCATCTCCTCCTTCGATGCCGAGCTCAACTTCGCGCCCCAGCAGATCGCCTTCTTCCTCGGCGAGCGCTCCCTGATCAGCCTGCATCCCGGCCTGGCGCTGAGCATCGACCGTCTGCTGGCCCACGAGGGCGAGACGCTGCTGCGCCGCTCCCCCGAGCATGTGGCGCTGCGGGTCATGTACGTCTCCGCCGGCTACTACCTGGACAGCCTGCTCGAGTTCGAGAATGCCCTGAGCGACCTGGAGGACGAGCTGATGGAAGACGGCAGCGACGCCCTGATGCGCCGGGTCATCGCCTACCGCTCCCGGCTGGTGAAGATGCGTCGGGTGTTCCGCTACCATGTCGGCATCACACAGGAGCTCACCGCCTACGACTACGAGCACCTGCCCCGCGATAACGAGGACACCCTGCACGCGATCAACGACGTGCACGAGCGCTTCGAGCGCCTGTACAGCCTGACCCAGATGTACTACGACATCTGCGGCGACCTGATCGATGGCTACATCTCGCTCTCCTCGCACCAGCTCAACATCACCATGCGGGTGCTCACGGTGATCACCGCCATCTTCGTGCCGCTCACCTTCATCGCCGGCATCTACGGCATGAACTTCGCGCACATGCCGGAGCTCGCCTATCGCTTTGGCTATTTCGTGGTGCTGGGAGTGATGCTCGCCATCGGCCTCGGCCTGCTGTGGCTGTTCCGGCGCAGGAAGTGGCTGTGAGCCTGGCCGCCGTCGCGGCACGTTGACGCGGCACACTTGGCCCGGGCGAGGCCAGCCTCTAGTCTCGGGGGACTTTCCCCTATCCTGGCCCCGACATGCACCCACAGCGCGCCCGACTGCATAACGAACTCCACGCCCGGCCCTCGATCTACTTCGAGGAGCCGGCGCACCTCCACCACTATGCCTTCCTCGATGATGACGACATCGCCGCGGACATCCTCGGCCGGGTCGCCGAGGTGGTCGGCAGGACCCCCGACATCGAGGCGGCCCAGGAGATCCTCGATCTCGGCGACCAGACCCTGAAGTGGGAGCGCCACACCGAGTTCTTCACCCTCACGCTGCTGGTGCCCAAGCCAGCCCGGGGCGAGCCCTGGCCCTCACCCCCGCCGCTGCTGGCGGAGATCGCCGCCGAACACAGCCGGGCGCTGATCAACGCCAGCCTGATCCTGGTGGAGGCCGAGGCCGCCTGGGGCGGCGACGCCGAGGCCTACGGCTTTCGCGACCCCGCCGGTTCCAGCGTGGGCGATGGCGACGCCACCGTATGGAGCGACTTCCGGCTCACGGCGGCCGGCGTCAACCGCCTGTTGCTGGTCAACCGCGGCCTCAATGCCTTTCGCCTGGGACGCATGACCCGGCGGCTGCTGGAGATCGAGACCTATCGCATGATGGCCTCGCTGGCCCTGCCGGTGGCCAAGGAGATGAGCCTCGAGCTGCGCGACCACGAGCTCGAGCTCGGCGAGCTCTCGGAGCGCAATACCGAGGACGAGGAGGAGAGCTCCCGGCCGCTGCTGGCGGCCATCTCCGCGCTCTCGGCGCGGCTCGAACGCTCCGGGGCCCGCTCTCGCCAGCGCTTCAGCGCCACCGAGGCCTATGCGCGGATCGTCTTCAACCGCATCGAGGAACTGCGCGAGGAGCGCCTCGGCGACCGCCCCCGGCTGGGGACCTTCATCCTGCGCCGCTTCCGGCCGACGGTGCACTACTGCGCCGCGATCAACCAGCGCCAGGAGAGCCTGGCGGAGAGCGTGGCGCGGCTCAACGACCTGCTGCGGACCCGCGCCCAGGTGGAGATCGAGGCGCAGAACTCCGAGATCCTGCAGAGCCTCAACGAGCGCACCAGCAGCCAGCTGAAGATCCAGAAGGCCGTCGAGGGGCTGTCGATCATCGTGATCAGCTACTACCTCTTCAGCCTGTTCAAGCTGGGGCTGCAGAGCCTCGACGCCCTGGGCGTGGCAATCGAGCCGAGTGTCGCCGCCGCCGTGCTGGGGCCGCTGGGGCTGGGGATCATCGGCCTGCTGGCCTGGCGGATCCAGCGCGTCAAGAATCACTGATGGCAGGGCCCCTCACCCCGGCAGGGGACAAGGGTTGGCACTATGCTGGGAACAGGCCCCTCAGGGCCTGAGGCTCACCTTTACCCCTTCGGGAGGTGCATCATGACAACGCCAACCATCCTTTCCAGCCCCCTGTCTCGCTGGATGCTGCTTTCCCTGCTGTTCGCCGCCCCCCTGGCCCTGGCCAGCGAGGGCCATGACCTGACCTTCCAGGGCGACGCCAGCTTCGGCGGCCCCCACGGCGGCCAGGCGATCCAGGTGGCCGTGGTCGACGCCGAGTCCGGCGAGGTGCTGGCCGAGGAATCCGGCACCGTCTCCGCTGACGGCGACCCGGCATTTTCCTTCGACTTCCCCGGCGCCCTGCAGGACGGCAAGGGTCACGAGGTCCACTACTGGATCGACTCCAACTTCGGCGGTGGCAGCGAGGGCAGCTGCGACCCCATGGAGAATGACCACCAGTGGAGCGTATCGCTGGAGCCCGCCAGTGACGCGGTCACCCACGTGGAAAGCCACGACCCCGGCGCACAGTCGGAGGTCTGCGCCACCTTCGAGTAACGCCCGCAACGTCCAGGCCCGCGGGGCCGCTGGTCGGCCGTGCGGGCCCTGTTGCCCTGGCCGCGACGCGGCCCACCGAGCTGCCAGGGCCGTGGCGTGAGGGTGCCGGGAGGTGATCATGCGATTACGTGATGCGGTCCGGGCCGATGCCCGAGACCTGGCCTACCTGATCAACCTGGCGGGGGAAGGGCTGCCCGAGTACCTCTGGGGGCTGATGGCCGAGGGGGGTGAATCCCCCCTGGAGGTCGGCATGCAACGTGCCGCCAGGCAGGAGGGCGGTTTCAGCTACCGCCACGCCAGGGTGTGCATCGACCGGGGGCGGCTGGTCGGGATGATCCTCGCCTATCGGCTGCCGGAGGCCATCGACCCCGAGGACCTGGAGGAGTGTCCCGCCGTGGTCGAGCCGCTCCTGCGCCTCGAGGCCAGGGTCCCGGGCAGCTGGTACATCAACGCCATCGCCACCCTGCCGGCGGCACGCCGCAAGGGCATCGGCCGCCTGTTGATGGCCCAGGCCGAGGCCTCGGCGATCGCCGCCGGCTGCGACCAGATGAGCCTGATCGTGGCTGCGGAGAATGCCGTTGCCCGGTCGTTCTACCAGCGGCTGGGCTTCCTCGATGCCGCGTCCCTGCCGCTGGTTCCCTGGCCCGGCTGCGCGCAGGGTGGTGACTGGGTACTGATGACCCGTCGCCTGGAAAGTGGCTAGGCGACCTCGTGCCGGGCGCCGGGCCAACGCCCCTCGACCTCATGGACGGGGGGAGGTGCGCGCCACCCTGGCCTGCAGGGCAGACAGCGCCATGGCCAGCAGGCCCACCAGTGCCATCAGCAGCAGCGGGAAGCTGCGTGTCCCGAGCCCTTCCAGCAGCGGGCCGGCCAGCGAGGGCACCGCCATGGCGCCGCTGCCGGCGGCCAGGAAGATCATCCCGGTGGTGCGACCGCTCATCGCCATCAGCTGGTTGCTCAGCCCGAACAGGGTGGGAAAGATTGCCGAGGCGGCGAGCCCGAAGAGCAGCGAGACCGCCCCCAGCGGCAGCCAGTCCAGCTGCAGCGCCAGGGCGCTGGCCAGCCCCAGGGCCAGGCAGCCGCGCAGCACCCACCAGGGCGAGAAGCGGCGCAGCAGCGGGATCGCCAGCAGGCGCCCCACCGAGAGCGCCAGCCAGAACAGGGTAGCCAGCATGGCGGCCGCCTCGCCGGGCATGCCGCGCAGGGTGGCATAGGCGGTGACCCAGCCGGCGAAGGTGATCTCCATGCCCACGTAGAGGCCGAACATGAACAGGAACAGGGCCAGCCGCCAGGCATCGGCGGGTGGCACGAGGGCATCGTCCGCGCGGGCGGCCGGCGCCCGGGGGCTCTCCAGGCGGGCCAGTGGCCAGAGCAGCAGCAGCGTATAGAGTGCCACCGCCCAGAAGGCCCAGGCGAAGTGGCCGGTCAGCGCCAGCATCGCCACCAGCACCAGGGGCACCAGCGTATTGCCCAGCCCGAAGCAGAAGTGCAGGGCGCTGATCCAGGGCGGCGAGTCCTTGCCGTGGGCCCACAGCAGCAGGGTGTTGGCGCCGGCATTGGCCGAGACCTCGGCCAGGCCCAGCACGAAGACGACCCCGGTCAGCACCGCCAGTTCCTGCCCGAACGGCACCGCCACGAGCCCTGCCGCCATCAGCAGCAGCATGGCGGCGACTACGCGGTGGCCCGGGAAACGGTCCACCAGCCGCCCCGAGAGCAGCGAGCCGAGCATGTTGCCCAGCGCCCGGGCGGTGAACAGCACCGAGATCTGGCCCATGGTCGAGCCGGTCATCGCCGCCAGGTGCGGTAGCGCCGGCCCGAGCAGGCCGCCGCTCATGCCGACGGCCAGCATGACCAGGAAGTAGCGGTGGGTGACCCGGCGGGCGTGGGGCGTCGTGGCCGGCATGTCCCCTCCTTGGCAGGCGGCAAAGGGCGCGATTGTGCCATCTTTGCCGGCCCGGCGACTCCTCCCCGCCGCGCTTCGCCGGGGACGGGTGGGGGAGACCGACCACCTGTGGTGGCTGCTGACGCTGCCGTGGCGGGGCCGTTCTTGTCTTCTTGCAGCTGCCAGTTCGGCTCCGGGGTCCTGCTTCAGGCCGCCGCCCGGGCCGACACACGATTACCGCCCGAGCTCTTGCTGAGGTACATGGCGCTGTCGGCGTGGCCGACCAGCTCCTCGAACGATTCGCCCTGTTCGGGGTAGGAGGCAACGCCGATGCTGATGGATTGCGGGTTGTGCCATCTGGCATTGATGACGCGCTCCATCATTTTCTTGCCCCCGACCGCATCGGTATCGGGAAGCAGCATCACGAACTCGTCACCGCCATAGCGAGCCAGGAGGTCGCTGCTGCGCTTGCACGCCTGAAGCCGTTTCGCCAGGCCCAGGATGGCGCGGTCACCGGCGGCGTGTCCCTGGGTATCGTTGATGACCTTGAGGCCATCCATGTCGATGACGACCACGCAATAGGGACGCTGCGCCCGTCTGGCCATCTCGTGGATCGGGCTGGACAGGTCGTCGAAGGCACGGCGGTTGAACAGGCCGGTCAATGCGTCCCGGCTGGCCATCTTGAGCAGGGTGCGGTTGGAGAGGTGGATGGTATGGACCAGTGCTGCGGTGAGGTAGCCGACGATCAACAGGGCGATGATGCTGGTGCCGACCGGTGCCAGGCTGTCGGTGGCCAGGATGTCGGTGCCCTGCAGATGGAGCAGCAGGAGCTGGCAGGCCGCTATGGCCGCCACCTCGAGCATCGTGACCATGACGCCAAGGGTCAGCGCGCTGGTGACGATCGCCAGCAGGTAGAGACTCGCCAGCGGACCGGTGACGCCCTCGGTGCCGTGGAGAAACCAGGTGATGAAGCCGATCATGGCCCAGGTGTGCAGGGCCAGCAGCCAGCGCTGCCTTTCCCCGAAGAAACGCAGCCGGCTGGCCAGCAGGCTGAAGCCGAAATAGCTGATGGTAGCCACCAGCACCCCCAGGCCCCCCTCGGCGGGCAGGCCCATGATCACCAGATAGAGGATGACGATCGTGACCAGCAGCCATTCGATCTGATACAGGCCGGCCGAGAAGCCCTGGATCTGGACGCCCTCAGGATCCCATTCCAGAGGTGGCAGGGGGTCTTGTTCGGACATGGCGCTCTCTCGTTGGACCGGGGCATCCGTTGCGTCACGCTATCCCATGTGACGCGGCACTTCACGCCGAACGCGTCATCGGACTTTCCACGCACCGGGCCGGCCGGTTGCGGCTCCCGCCCCCGAGACAGGCCTGGATGGCTGCGGGCCCCTCTGCGCAGGCTATCCTCGCCCGGCTAGACCGGTTCGGTCCGTCCCTCGCGTGCCAGCCGCTGCCAGACCGCCACCCGCTCGGCCTCGTCCATGCGGGTCCAGCGGGCGATCTCGTCCAGGGTGCGCCCGCATCCCTCGCAGTGCGTGCCCTCCGGCGTTAGGCGACAGACCTGCACGCAGGGGGAAGGGCGGTATTCGGGGGGGATCACTCATACTTTTCACGCCACTGCCTGACGGCGATCTGTTCCTTGAGCATCTCGAGCGTGTCGATCATCACCTGCTCGGTCACCCGGTCGGTGTGCTTGTCGACCTGCAGCCAGGTATCGAAGCCGCTCTCCGTCATGTGCTCCACCAGGTGCCCGAACTCCGGTGAGCGCATGCCCCTCACGGCCTCGTCCAGCAGCCGACAGGCCAGGTCGCGGAGTGTCTCGTCCAGCCCCCTGGCCACCTGGCTGCCCATGGGTAGGCGTTTCAGGCGCCGTATCTCGGGGCTCTCGGCCAGGGTGCGGCCCACCAGGGCGGCGACATAGCGCATCAGCTCATCGCGGTTCGCGACATAGGCACTGTCGGCCATCTCCTCCAGGCGGCGGGAGACCTCGGCGATCAGCTGATGCTTGCGCGGCAGGATCACATCGCCGACGACGCGGCGGGAGAGCGAGTCGCTGGCGCGGACCTGCTGCTGCACATTGTCGAGCAGTCGGATGGCGATGCGATCGGAGAGCTCCTCCAGCAGGATGTCGTAGTACTTGGCATAGACGCCATACAGTCGCCAGCGACGGATATCGATCATTCCCACCCGCTGCAGGCGATGCAGCAGCGAGATGACGCGCAGCACCCGCAGCAGGCGAAAGCCGCCAAGGGGAATGCAGCCCAGCACGTCATACCAGTGCACGAAGGGATAGAAGAACCAGCGATGGTAGCGCCGCTCGGCGATGGCCACGGTCCAGCCCAGCAGCACATCGAGCAGGAAGATGCTGACGAAGGCCAGGTCGATGGCGATGAAGTTGGCGTGGATGTGCTGGTCGTAGGCGGCATGCCAGCCCGGGGCCACGGCCGCGAAGGCATCGTTGAGCGGCGGCAGCAGGAAGAGGGTATCGAACAGCAGCAGCGCCAGGTTGGCTATCACCAGGACCAGGATCAGCAGGTCCCAGGCGATATGCAGGCGCTCCAGGGCCAGGCCGACGGGCCGCTTCACCGTTTCCCCCCGGCGGTCGTGCGCAGCGGGTCGAGCAGCTCGCTCAGGCCGTTGTGGTCGATCTCGTGCATCAGGTGCAGCAGTCGGCCGATCTGTCCCTCGGGAAAGCCCTCCCGGGCGAACCAGTTGAGGTAGGGGCCGGGCAGGTCGGCGATCAGGCAGCCCGCGTGCTTGCCGAAGGGCATGCGCAGGGTGACCAGTTTCTCAAGGTCTTCAGGATTCACTATGCTGGCTCCATGACGGACAGAGGCGACCTTACCATGCCGGATGTGAGGCTCGAAGGGCCCATCGGAGTGATTTCCGATACCCACGGGCTGCTGCGCCCCGAGGCGCTGGCGATGCTCCAGGGCTGCGAGTTGATCCTGCATCTCGGCGACGTCGGCAGCAAGGACGAGGACGCCGCCCTCCTCGAGCGGCTCGCCGAGCTGGCGCCCCTGCACGCCGTGCGTGGCAACCTCGACACCGCGGCCTGGGCCGAGCGGCTGCCCCACACCCTGGACCTGAGGGTCAATGGCTGGCGGCTGCACCTGGTGCACGACATCGCCCATCTCGACGCGGCCATCGCCTGCGACGCCGTGCTCCACGGCCACTCCCACAAGCCACGGCACGAATGGCGGGGTGAGCGGCTGCTGTTCAACCCGGGCGCCGCCGGCAAGCGCCGCTTCCGGCTACCCATCACCCTGGGCAAGCTGTGGGCGGACGCGCGCGGCCTGCGCGGGGCGATCCAGCACCTGCCGCTGTGAGGCGGCCACGCCTTGATCCCGCACACCTGTGCCCGCATGCAGGAGGGTGTAACCCCATGCCCCTGACCCAACGCGAGGAGAGCCCATGACGACCCTGGTGATCGGCGCCAACGGCCAGATTGGCCGCCAGTTCTGCGCGCTGGCGCAGGCCGCCGGCGAGCCCATCAAGGCAATGATCCGCGACCCGGCCCAGCAGCCCTGGTTCGAGGAGCGCGGCATCGAGACGGTGATCGCCGACCTGGAGGGCGACTTCCGCCCCGCCTTCGACGGCTGCGACCAGGTGGTCTTCACCGCCGGTTCGGGCCCGCATACCGGCCCCGACAAGACCCTGCTGATCGACCTCTACGGGGCGATCCGCGCCGTCGACATCGCTCGTGAGGTGGGCATCGGGCGCTTCCTGATGGTCAGCGCCATGCGCGCCGAGAATCCCCAGGAGGCGCCGGAGAAGCTGCGCCCCTACATGGCGGCCAAGTTTGCCGCCGATGCCCACCTGCGCCTGGCCGGGGTGCCCCACGTGATCCTCAAGCCGGGCCGACTCACCGACGAGCCCGCGACCGAGCGCGTCGCCACCTCGCTCGCCGAGACCGGCGGCGAGAACCGGGTCTCGCGGGCCAACGTCGCCCACGCCCTGCTGCACCTGCTCAAGGCCCGGGAACGGGTCGACCGCGAGTTCGTGCTGCTCGACGGCGATCGGGAGATCGGCGAGGCGCTGGCATAGCGCGGGCAGCGGCCGGCTGACCTGACCATTGCCCCTTACTCCAGGCGTTGCTCCAGGTCTGACAGGAAGGCCCGGATACGCGCCGCGTTGGTGCCCACGTCGCTGGTGCCGAGCCGCGAGGCGGAGCGCATGTCGACCCGGACCCCGTCCGGCGTCTCGGTCAGGCGGACCACCACGTCGTCCTTGAAGCCGAACCAGGTGGTGGTATCGGTGGCCTCCAGCCTGGCGTCGCCCACCGCGGCAATCTCCCAACCGGCGTCGCGGGCCGCGGCCTCGGCGGCGGCCAGCACCTCGGGGAGGGGAGCGTCGAGCACCAGCGGCTGGATGTCCGGGTAGGCCTCGCGCTGCTGGCGGGCGGTCGCCTCGCCGGGGTAGTCCACGGCATTGGGCGCGGCCTTCCGGGCCGCGACCAGGGCCTCGAAGGCCGGCGGGTCCTGCAGGTCGGTGGTGATGTCGTGGATGGGCGGCACCGCCTGGGCCTGCTGCAGCTGCATCCAGGGCACCGCGACCAGCACCAGGCCGGCCAGGATCACCAGCCCACCGAGCAGCGCCGGCAGAGCGCGGCGGGTGAAGGCGGCCATGACCAACCCCACCACACCCAGCCCGGCGGCGCCGAGGGCGACGAAGGCGCCGTAGCGCAGCATGCTGAAGGCGTCCCCCAGCGCGAGCAGCCCGGCGCGATAGGCCGGCCCCGCGCCGGCCATGGAGAGCGCCGCCAGGATGGCCAGGATGCCCCCGGCCAGTGCCACCTTGAAGGCCAGTCCCGTGCCTCGATGTCCCGATGTCATGTGGTCACGCGTCATGCCGGTTCCTCGCATCTTTCTGCCCATGGCGAATAGAGGCCCTCGGCCAGGAGAGACCCCTCTCCTGCGCCGGGCGCAGCTGGCCGCCAACATGCCACGGCGGGGTCCCGCCAGCGAGCGCCCGCCTGGCCCGCTCCGGCACGCGGCAACGTATCGGCACGACGTCTCCAGGGCCTTGGCCGAGAAAGGAAACCCTGAAAGAGAGTAAGCTGGCTAGCTAAACTCGCCGGACACTGGACCCCGTCGTTCGGGCCGGCCGACCCTGGCAACGACCCAAGAGACGCCATGAATCCCACCATCGATCTGCTCAAGTCCCAGCGCTCGATTTGCAAGCTCAATGACTAGCAGGTCGAGGCCTTCGACGCGGCCATGCAGGCCTACTACCAGGCGCGCAGTGGCGGCAACAAGAACACCGACTGGTCACACAACCTCCAGCCGCTCTTCGACACCAAGCTACGCCCGCATATGCGCGACTTCCTGATCAAGCGCGGCTTCGAGATGAAGTGATAACAGCATAGAAGATAAGGCTGTCGCTCGTACTAAAGGCGTTTGCGGCGCGTTGCGATAAATCGACTAGCATGAGTACAAACAACGGGCGGAGGCATTCTGATGGTCGAACAGAATCGCCAACCGGGAGAGTCCGAAGAGTCGTACGTGGAGCAAGAGCCAGTCGGTCGATCTGCCAGGATGACGTGGGGCCTGCGCGCCTTCGGGTTGATCGTGGCGTTGGTGGTATGGATCGCCATGAGTTTCGCCGAGGGACTGTCGTCGGACGCGCGCTGGGTCGTAACGATCGCCACCCTGATGGCGATCTGGTAGATGATCGAGGCGATCCCGCTCTCGGCCACGGCCCTGTTGCCGATCGGGCTCTCCGTGCTCCGCTTGGTGGCGGAGCGCAGCGGCGAATCCGTGAAAACCACCACGCCCGGCCATGACCATCACCAGGCCTGCCACGTTGACTTCATCTTCGACGACAACATCAAGCGGTTCGGTGTCTGCTTGCTTATCGCGATCGCCTGGCCGGCGAGCATGGGCGGCCTCGGCAATGCTACCGGTCGGCATGCCCCGAACGCCATCGTCTTCGACACCGGCGCGGTCAACATCGCCCGGATGGCGCGCGGCGGCGTCATTCTCAACGTCCTCGGGATCGCCTTGATCACCCTCTTCTGCTACATGCTCGGCGGCTTTGCGTTCGGGCTGCAGTTCTGATCACCGGCAGTGGGCGGTGCCGCGCCGGGTTTCTGTCCGGAGCCGCCCAGTTGCCCCGACGCCCCGGCCGGTGGCAAAGCGGTATCGACGCCGCTGTCGCCGCTAGTAAAAGCGAGTGAGGTAAAGCACATGGCAGACGATTTGCGCGACAGCGCCTTGCAGTACCATCGATTCCCCCGCCCCGGCAAGCTGGCGATCCAGGCGATCAAGCCCATGGCCAGCCAGCGGGATCTGTCGCTGGCCTATTCGCCCGGGGTGGCCGCGGCCTGCGAGGAGATCGAACGTGACCCCTTGCAGGCGGCCGAGTACACCGCCCGCGGCAACCTGGTTGCCGTGGTCAGCAATGGCACGGCGGTGCTGGGGCTGGGTGCCATCGGCGCCCTGGCCTCCAAGCCGGTCATGGAAGGCAAGGCCGTCCTGTTCAAGAAGTTCGCCGACGTGGACGTGTTCGACATCGAGATCGAGGAGCGCGACCCGGACAAGCTGATCGAGATCATCGCCGGTCTGGAGGCCACCTTCGGCGGCATCAATCTGGAAGACATCAAGGCACCGGAATGCTTCGAGATCGAGCGGCGCCTGCGCGAGCGGATGAAGATCCCGGTCTTCCACGACGACCAGCACGGTACCGCCATCGTCTCGGCGGCCGCCCTGCTCAATGGCCTGCGGGTGGTGGGCAAGGAGCTCGGCGATATCCGCCTGGTCTGCAACGGCGCGGGCTCCGCGGCCCTGGCCTGTCTGGACCTGGCGGTGTCCCTGGGGGTACGCAAGGACAACATCCTGGTCTGCGACCGCAGTGGCGTGATCCACACCGACCGTACCGAGGACCTCGATCCCTACAAGGCGCGATACGCGGCACGGACCGAGGCCCGCACCCTGGCCGATGCCGTCAACGGGGCCGACGTGTTCTTCGGTCTCTCGGCCGGGGGCGCGCTCAAACCGGAGATGGTGGCGACCATGGCCGATCGCCCATTGATCCTGGCCATGGCCAACCCCATCCCGGAAATCATGCCGGAGGACGCCAAGGCGGTACGTCCGGATGCGGTGATCGCCACCGGGCGCTCGGATTACCCCAACCAGGTCAACAACGTCCTGTGCTTCCCGTTCATCTTTCGGGGCGCCCTGGACTGCGGCGCCACCACCATCAACGAGGAGATGAAACTGGCCACCGTCAAGGCCATCGCCGACATGGCGACCACCACGGTGCCGGAAACGGTGGCGGTGGCCTATGGCGGACAGGCGCTGAGCTTCGGCCCGGAGTACATTCTGCCCAAACCCTTCGACCCGCGCCTGATCGACACCATCCCGCCGGCGGTGGCCAAGGCCGCCATGGACAGCGGTGTGGCGGCTCGACCCATCGCCGACCTGGAGGCGTATGCCCGCTCGCTGTCAAAACTGGTCTACCGCTCCGGCAATGTGATGGAGCCGGTGTTCGAGCGGGCTGGACAGAATCCACTCCGCTTGCTGTACGCCGAAGGCGAGGACGAGCGCGTCCTCCGCGCCATGGAGGTCTGCGTCAGTCAGCACTATGCCAAACCCGTGCTGATCGGCCGCCGTGCGGTCATCGAGGCCCGCATCGAGGAATTGGGCCTGCCGGTGAAGCCCGGCGTCGATTTCGAGCTGATCGACGCGCAGGACTATCCCGGCTACCCCGAACTGGCCAGCGAGTACCACAAGCTGATGGGACGGCGTGGTGTACAGCCGGAGGCCGCCGAAAAGCGAGTAAGGAGCCGGGCCACCATCCTGGCCTCGCTGCTGCTGCGCCGGGGCGAGGTGGACGCCATGATCGCCGGTCCGGTGGGCACCTACCACGAGCACCTGGACTTGGTGCTGGACGTCATCGGCCTGCGCGAGGGCGTCAGCACGCCTGCCGCCCTGCAACTGCTGATCCTCGAACGGGCCACCCTGTTCATTGCCGATCCCTTCGTCAATTACGATCCCGATGCCGGTCAGATCGCCGAGATCACCCTGCTGGCCGCGGAGCAGGTTCGCCGCTTCGGCATCACGCCCCGGGCTGCCCTGGTCTCCCACTCCAATTTCGGCAGTTCCGACTTCGACAGTGCCGGGAAG
This sequence comes from Halomonas rhizosphaerae, assembly GCF_030012485.1. Lineage (NCBI taxonomy): Bacteria > Pseudomonadati > Pseudomonadota > Gammaproteobacteria > Oceanospirillales > Halomonadaceae > Halomonas > Halomonas rhizosphaerae. The sequence continues at coordinate 16,274 of NZ_JASCQQ010000035.1, read as the reverse complement.
ATGCGCCAGGCACTGGCACTGATCCGGGAACGCGCGCCGGATCTGGTGGTGGACGGCGAAATGCAAGCTGACTCGGCGCTATCCACGGGCGTGCGCGGGCGCATCCTGCCCGATTCGCTGCTCGACGGCGAGGCCAATCTGTTGATCATGCCCAATCTGGACGCGGCCAACATCGCCTTTACCGCCCTGAAGGTACTTGGTAACGGCGTGTCCGTGGGGCCCATCCTGCTGGGGGCCGCCAAGCCGGTTCATGTGCTCAACCGCACGGTCACCGCACGGGGGATCGCCAACATGAGTGCCTTCGCCGTGGTCGAGGCACAGGCCGATCGATAACTACAACAATTCCGACCCAACCAAGGGAGACGCTCCATGGCCTTCGAAAACTACAACGACTTCGATCCACAGGAAACCCGGGAGTGGCAGGAAGCCGTCGACGTGGTGGTGGAGCGGGTGGGCGCCGAGCGGGCCACCTATCTGCTGCACAAGGCAGTGGAAGAAGCCTATCGGACCGGTGCCGAGGCGCCGGACACGACCCGCACGCCCTATGTAAACACCATACCGCCCCACAAGGAGCCCAAGCTGCCCGGCGACGAGGCCTTGCTGCAGCGGCTGACCGCCTATCTGCGCTGGAACGCCATGGCCATGGTGGTGCGCGCCAACAAGAAACCCGCCGAACCCGGGGGACATATCGCCAGCTACGCGTCCTCAGCGGTGATGTACGAGGTGGGCTTCAACCATTTCTGGCATGCCCCCAGCGACAGCCACGGGGGCGACATCATCTACGTTCAGGGCCATTGCGCGCCGGGTATCTACGCGCGGGCGTTTCTGGAGGGACGGCTCACCGAGGAGCAGCTGGAGAACTTCCGCCTGGAAGTGGATGGCAAGGGGCTCTCCTCCTACCCCCACCCTTACCTGATGCCGGACTTCTGGCAAGTCTCCACCGTGTCCATGGGGCTGGCGCCAATCATGGCCATCTATCAGGCACGCTTCATGAAGTACCTCCAGCACCGGGGGCTTGCCGATACCGAGGGACGCAAGGTCTGGGCGTTTCTGGGCGACGGCGAGATGGACGAGCCACAATCCCAGGGCGCCATCGCCCTGGCCAATCGGGAGAAACTGGACAATCTGATCTTCGTGATCAACTGCAACTTGCAGCGTCTGGACGGCCCGGTGCGCGGCAACAGCAAGATCGTCCAGGAACTGGAAGGCAACTTCCGGGGTGCGGGGTGGAACGTCATCAAGTGCCTGTGGGGGTCGGGCTGGGACGAACTGCTGGCCAAGGACACCAAGGGATTGTTGCGCAAGCGCATGGAGGAGTGTGTCGACGGCGAGTATCAGAACTTCAAGGTCAAGGGCGGCGGCTACATCCGCGAGCACTTCTTCGGCAAGTATCCGGAGCTCAAGGAAATGGTCGCCCACATGTCGGACGACGACATCTACTACAAGCTGATTCGCGGTGGCCACGACCCGCAGAAGGTTTACGCGGCCTATCACGCGGCGGTCAACACCAAGGACAAGCCCTCGGTGCTGCTGATGAAGACCGTCAAGGGCTATGGCATGGGCGAGGGCGGTGAGGGCCAGAATATCACCCACCAGAAGAAGAAACTGGGCGAGGATCACCTCAGGCACTTTCACCAGCGCTTTGACCTGCCCTTCAGTGACGAACAGGTCACCAAGGCGGAATTCTTCAAGCCCCCCGAGGACAGCGCCGAGATGCAGTTCCTGCACGAGCAGCGCAAGGCGCTGGGCGGCTACCTGCCTCAGCGCCGGCTCAACGGCGATGTGCTCAAGGCCCCGCCTTTGGACATGTTCAAGCAGGTACTGGCGGACACCGGTGAACGTACCATGTCCACCACCATGGCCATGGTGCGCATCATGGTGTCCCTGGCCCGGGACAAGACCCTGGGGCCGCGGCTGACCCCGATCGTCGCCGACGAGTCGCGCACCTTCGGCATGGAGGGCATGTTCCGACAGATCGGTATCTACGCTCCCGAAGGGCAGAAGTACGTGCCCATGGATGCCGAGGAGATCATGCCCTACCGGGAGGACCAGAAAGGCCAGATCCTGCAGGAGGGCATCAACGAGGACGGGGCCATGTCGTCGTGGATCGCCGTGGCCACCTCGTACAGCAACCACGGGGTCACCATGATCCCGTTCTACGTCTACTACTCCATGTTTGGCTTCCAGCGCATCGGCGACCTGGCCTGGGCGGCCGGCGACATGCTGGCACGCGGTTTCCTGATCGGCGGTACCTCGGGGCGCACTACCCTGAACGGCGAGGGCTTGCAGCACCAGGATGGCCACAGCCAGCTGTTCGCCCAGTTCATTCCCAACTGCATGGCCTATGACCCCACTTTCCACTACGAGGTGGCGGTGATCGTGCGCGATGGCATCAAGCGCATGTACGAGGACCAGGAGAACGTCTTCTACTATATCACCACGCTGAACGAGAACTACCATCATCCGGCGCTGCCCGAAGGTGCCGAAGACGCCATCATCAAGGGCATGTATTCGTTCAGCAAGGCCGAGGAAGGCAAGGGCAAGAGCAAGAGCCCGCGTGTACAGCTGCTGGGCTGCGGCAGCATCCTCAACGAGGTGATTGCCGCGGTGGACCTGCTACGCGACGACTGGGGCGTGGCGGCGGATGTCTGGAGTTGCCCGAGCTTCAATGAACTGGCCCGCGATGGCCACGCCGTCAAGCGCTGGAACCGGCTGCATCCCGGGAAGAAACCGCGCAAGAGCCACGTCGAGCAGTGCCTGGAAGGCACCGAAGGCCCGGTCATCGCCTCCACGGACTACATACGCATGTTCGCCGAACAGATTCGGCCCTTTGTGCCGCGGCGTTACGAGGTGTTGGGCACCGATGGCTTCGGCCGTTCCGACAGCCGTCAGGCCCTGCGCAGCCACTTCGAGGTGGATCGTCATTACGTCACCGTGACCGCGCTGCAGGCCCTGGTCGAGGAGGGCAAGCTCAAGAGCGGCAAGGTCCGGGACGCCATCGCCAAATACGGCATCGACCCCGAAAAGCCTAACCCCCTGTACGCCTGAGCCGGAGGAGAAGAACAGTGGCCATCCAAGAAATCAAGGTACCGGACATCGGCGACTTCACCGATGTCCCGATCATCGAAATCCACGTTCAGGCCGGTGACAGCGTCCAGGTCGAGGACCCGCTGATCACCGTGGAGTCCGACAAGGCCTCAATGGATGTGCCCGCGCCTAAGGCCGGCACTGTCAAGGAGGTCAAGGTCAAGGTCGGTGACTCGGTTTCCGAGGGCAGCTCGATATTGCTGCTGGAGAGCGCGGCGGGAGCGGGAGTAAAGGCCGCGGCTCCCGCCGGGGAAGAAGGGCAGAAACCGCCGCCGGCGGCGGCTCCCTCAGCCGCACCTTCTACTACACCCTCGAGCGCACCGCCGACCGGCCAGATTGCCGATTTCAGCCGGGTTCACGCCAGCCCTTCGGCTCGCCGCATAGCCCGCGAACTGGAAGTGGACCTGAACCGAGTGCCGCCGACCGGTCTCAAGGGTCGAGTCACCCAGGAGGACATCCAGAACTTCGCCAAGGGCGGCACACCGGCGACGCAGCCGGCGGCTGCGTCCTCGTCCGGCGGAGGAGAAGGCATGGATCTGCTGCCCTGGCCCAAGGTCGACTTCAGCAAGTTCGGTCCGGTGGAAACCAAGCCGCTGTCGCGCATCAAGAAGATCTCCGGCGCCAATCTGCATCGCAACTGGGTGAGGATTCCCCACGTTACCAACCACGACGAGGCCGACATCACCGACCTGGAAGCCTTCCGGGTGCAGTTCAACAAGGAAAACGAGAAGGCGGGCATCAAGGTCAGCATGCTGGCGTTCATGATCAAGGCCGCGGTCGCGTCCTTGAAGCAGTTCCCCGAGTTCAATGCCTCGCTGGACGGCGACAATCTGATACTCAAGCAGTACTACCATATCGGGTTCGCCGCCGACACGCCCAACGGCCTGGTGGTACCGGTGATCCGCGATGCAGACCAGAAAGGTGTGGCCGAGATCGCCCAGGAAATGGGGGCGCTGGCCAAGCTGGCCCGCGACGGCAAGCTCAAGCCCGATCAGATGCAGGGTGGCTGTTTCACCATTTCCTCGCTGGGCGGGATCGGCGGGATCTACTTCACGCCCATCATCAACGCCCCCGAGGTGGCCATCATGGGCGTGTGTCGCTCCTACTGGAAACAGGTCTCGCCGGACGGCAAGCAATCGGCCTGGCGCTTCATGCTGCCCCTGTCGCTGTCCTGGGACCACCGGGTGATCGATGGCGCCGCCGCGGCCCGTTTCAACGTCCATTTCGCCAACCTGCTCGCCGATATGCGGCGCATCGTGATGTAAGGGGAAACGACACCATGGCAATCGAAATCAAGGTTCCCGACATCGGTGACTTCAAGGATGTCGAGGTCATCGAAGTGCTGGTCGAGCCGGGCGATGCGATCGACATCGAGTCCCCGCTGATCACCCTGGAGACCGACAAGGCCTCCATGGATGTGCCGTCCCCGGTGTCGGGCACGGTCGGAGAGCTCAAGGTCAAGACCGGCGACAAGGTCTCCGAAGGCTCGACCATCATGATGCTGGAACCGGCCGAGACCGGCCCCCGAGTGGCGGACCACGACCCTCATCCGGCGGTGCATGGAGAAGGTTCTGCCACGGCGGCGCCCGGCGATGCCGGCGGGGGTTATGGCGGCAGCAGCCTGGAAGAGGTTCGGGTACCGGACATCGGCGATTTCAGCGATGTCCCGGTCATCGAAGTCTTGGTGCGCGCGGGCGATACCATCCGTGCCGAGGATCCGCTGATCACCGTGGAATCCGACAAGGCCTCGATGGACGTGCCCGCGCCCAAGGCTGGCAAGGTCTCCGACGTGCTGGTGTCGGTCGGCGACAAGGTCTCGCAAGGCTCGGCGATCCTGATGCTGGAAGCGGAGGGAAAATCTCCCGCCTCCCAACCGGCACAGGGATCGGGAGAGCGGGCCGCTGCGCCCGCCCCCCAGGCGGCCACCCATACCGGCGGGGCCGACATCGAGTGCGAGATGCTGGTGCTGGGTGCCGGCCCGGGCGGCTACTCGGCCGCCTTCCGGGCCGCCGATCTGGGGATGAAGACCGTGCTGGTGGAGCGCTATGCCACCCTCGGCGGGGTCTGCCTGAATGTCGGCTGTATCCCCTCCAAGGCGCTGCTGCATGTCGCGGCGGTCACCGACGCGGCCACTGCCATGGCCGATCACGGCATCGCCTTCGGCAAGCCGAAAATCGATCTCGACAAGCTGCGCGGCTGGAAGGAAAAGGTCGTCGGCAAGCTCACCGGTGGGCTGGCCGGCATGGCCAAGGCACGCAAGGTCGACGTCGTGCGCGGGGTCGGGACCTTCCTCGACCCGCATCACCTGGAAGTCGCCTCGACCAGCGGCGACGGCCAGGAGCCGACCGGCGAGAAGCAGGTAGTGAAATTCGACACGTGCATCATCGCCGCCGGTTCGCAGTCGGTAAAACTGCCCTTCATTCCCGACGACCCGCGGGTGGTCGATTCCACCGGCGCGCTGGAATTGACCTCCATCCCCAAGCGCATGCTGGTCATCGGCGGCGGCATCATCGGCCTGGAGATGGCCACGGTCTACTCTACCCTGGGCACCCGCATCGACGTGGTCGAAATGCTCGACGGGCTGATGACCGGTGCCGACCGCGATCTGGTCAAGGTCTGGGAGAAGGTCAATACGCCGCGCTTCGACAAGGTGATGCTCAAGACCCGGACCACCGCCGTGAAGTCCCAGAAGAACGGCCTCAAGGTCAGCTTCGAGGGCGACAACGCCCCGGCCGAACCGCAGACCTACGACATGATCCTGCAATCGGTGGGGCGCAGCCCCAACGGCCACAAGATCGGCGCCGACAACGCCGGGGTGGCGGTCGACGAGCGCGGCTTCATCAATGTCGACAAGCAGCTGCGCACCAACGTCGGGCATATCTTCGCTATCGGCGACATCATCGGCCAGCCGATGCTGGCTCACAAGGCGGTTCACGAGGCCCATGTTGCCGCCGAGGCCGCCGCCGGACAGAAGAGCGTCTTCGATGCCCGCCAGATTCCCTCGGTGGCCTACACCGACCCGGAAGTCGCCTGGGCCGGCAAGACCGAGACCGAATGCAAGGCCGAAGGCATCAAGTACGGCAAGGCGGTTTTCCCCTGGGCGGCCAGCGGTCGGGCGATCGCCAACGGCCGCGACGAGGGCTTCACCAAGTTGCTGTTCGACGAGGAGACTCATCGCATCATCGGCGGCGCCATCGTCGGTACCCAAGCGGGGGATCTGATCAGCGAACTGTGTCTGGCCGTCGAGATGGGCTGCGACCCGGTCGACATCGGCAAGACCATCCACCCGCATCCGACCCTGGGCGAATCGGTCGGCATGGCCGCCGAACTGTTCGAAGGCGTGTGTACCGATCTGCCGCCGCAGAAGAAACGATAGGGGGGCTTCCATCGGGCTGCTGATGCCGCCGCACTCACGCGTCTACCCAACCTCAGCCGTTAACCCTGGAACGACTGAACATGAATGCAAACAATGGGGGAGGACATAAAAATGACCGAACAACCTCGCCAGCCGGAAGGATATGACGAAACAACCGGCGGTCGATCCGCCAGGATGACATGGGGCCTGCGCGCCTTCGGATTGTTCATGGCGCTGCTGGTCTGGCTCGCCATGGGCCAGGCCGAAGGGCTGTCGTCGGACGCGCGCTGGGTCGCGACGATTGCCACCCTGATGGCAATCTGGTGGATGACCGAGGCGATCCCGCTCTCGGCCACGGCCCTGTTGCCGATCGTGCTGATTCCGATGCTGACGGCGCGGACCGTCGGCGAGGCCACGGCGCCCTACGCCAGCTCCATCGTGTTTCTGTTCCTCGGCGGCTTCCTGATCGCCATCGCGATGGAGAAATGGAACCTGCATCGCCGCATCGCGCTGTTGACGCTCGCTCGGGTCGGGGTCGAGCCCAAACGGATCGTGCTTGGCATGATGCTCGCCACGGGCTTCCTGTCGATGTGGGTCTCGAACACCGCGACGACGCTGATGATGCTGCCGATCGGGCTGTCCGTGCTGCGTCTGGTGGCGGAGCGCAGCGGCGAGTCCTTGGAAACCGTCTCCCCCGGCCATGACCCCGCAGGGCACGCGCACGACCACCACCGGGCCGGCCATGTGGACTTCATCTTCGACGACAACATCAAGCGGTTCGGTGTCTGCCTGCTCCTGGCGATCGCCTGGTCGGCGAGCATGGGCGGCCTCGGCACCCTGCTCGGTAGCCCGCCGAACGCCATCGTCGCCGGCTACGCGGCCGACGAGCTGGGTCGCACCATCGGCTTCCTCGAGTGGATGATGCTCGGCGTGCCGCTGGCCTTCACCTTTATCCTGGTGGGCTGGGTGCTGATGACCCGTGTACTCTACCGCTTCGATATCGCGGATATTCCCGGCGGCAAGGAAATGATCGACGGCGAGATCCACAAGCTCGGCCCGCTCAGTCAGGGCGAGAAGATGGTGATGATCGTCTTCGGCTCGGCGGCGTTCCTGTGGGTCGTGCCAGGACTGCTCGCCACTCTCCCCGGGGTGGGTGAGCGACTGGGACCGCTTGGCGACCTCGACGACACCGCCATCGCCATCGCCGCCGGTATCGCGATGTTCATCCTCCCCGCGCGAGGTCGCAGCGAGGCGGTGCTGAACTGGCAGGATGCCGAGGACGGGCTGCCCTGGGGCGTATTGCTGCTGTTCGGCGGCGGCCTGAGTCTCGCCGGCGCGGTCGCGGGAACCGGCCTCGACAGCTGGTTTGGTCAGCAGATTACCGGGTTGCAGGTGCTGCCGATCCTGCTGCTGGTCGCCGCCATCACTACCATCGTGCTCTTTCTCACCGAGGTCACTAGCAACACGGCCACGGCCGCGACCTTCATCCCCGTGCTCGGGGGGGTGGCGGTCGGCATCGGCGCCGACCCGATGACGCTGCTGATCCCGGCAGCCTTCGCCGCGACCTGCGCCTTCATGTTGCCGGTCGGCACGCCCCCGAACGCCATCGTCTTCGGCACCGGCGCGGTCACCATCGGCCAAATGGCACGCGGAGGCATCGTCCTCAACATCATCGGGATCGCCTTGATCACCCTCTTCTGCTACATGATCGGCGGCTTCGCGCTCGGGCTGCAGTTCTGACCCAACGGCTTTCGGCCTGACGCTCTGGCCCAGCAGCCATCTCAGGCCGATCTTGTCCATGGGGTGATTCGCTCTCGAGAAGGAGGCGATTGCCGACCGGGCGCTGGCCAAGGCCGGTTTCTGGCAGCGCTTCGGCGCTGCCGGGCGGCGGTCGCAGTACCCGTTATCGAGTGGCCCTGCAGGGCTTGCCGCCGAAGGGCAACGAGTGAGGAGACGGGTATGCAGCCAATCGACACCGAGCGGCCGATCGGCGTCATCAGCGATACCCACGGGCTGCTGCGCCCCGAGGCGTTGATCATGCTCGAAGGCTGCGGGTTGATCCTGCACCTGGGCGACGTGGGCAGCCGCGACGAGGATGCCGCCATCCCCGAGTGGCTAGGCGAGCTGGCCCCGGTGGAGGCGGTGCGTGGCAACATCGACACCGCACCCTGGGCCGAGCGGCTGCCCCACACCCGCGACCTGGTGGTCAGCGGCTGGCGGCTGCACCTGCCGCTGTGAAAGCGGCTGATGAAACAGGGACCTGGAGAGAATGAGCCTGACCGAAGAAACCGAACTGGCCCCGCGCCTGCGAGAGCTGCTCGAGGGCCTGCCCGAGGATCGCCTGCCGTTCACCTACCAGCAGCTGGCCGAGGCGCTCGGCTTGGCCCCGCCGGGCACCATCCGGCGGGTTGCCGGGGCGCTCGAGACCCTGATGGAGGAGGACGCGGCGGCTGGTCGCCCGATGATCGCCGCCCTGGTGGTCAGCCGCCGCGGGGACCTGCCGCGCCAGGGCTTCTTCGACCGGGCCGTCCCGCTGGGTCGCTTTCCCGTCGAGCCGCAGCGCCACGCCGAGGCCTATCGGGCCGAGTACCGCGAGGCGGTGGCGCTGCGTGGGACAACGGCCGGCTGAGTGCCTTCGCTTTCCAGCCCTTTACTCCAGCCTCTGCGCCAGGTCCTCCACAAGGGCCTGGATGCGTGCCGCCTTGGTGCTCACGTCGCTGGCGCCAAGCCGCGACGCCGAGCGCTCGTCATGCCCCGGAAAATCGGCAGAAGAGGGTCAATCCAGCACGATCAGGTGATTGGGCAGTTCATTGCGCTCGTGGGTGGCCGGTACCTCTTCCTTGAGGTGTTCGCCGCAGGCCTCGATGCACTCCAGGAACCCCCGCAGGGTCTCGCCGGCTTTCACCTGTCGGGTGAACGCCGCCACGATGGATTGCCAGGTCTCGTCGCTGATACGCGCCGAGATGCCCCGATCGACCAGGATTTCCACATAGCGCTCGGCTTCGGAGACGAAGATTAGCATCCCCGTTCCCCCCTCGGTGTGGTGCAGGTCCTGTTCCAGGAACTGCCGCCGGGCGAGGTTGGCCGCCCGCCAATGGCGAATCGATCGCGGGATCAGCCGGGTGGTGACGGTGGGAAGGCGGAACACCAGTCCCAGCACGATGAAGGTCGCCCACTGCACCAGCGTCAGCTCCCAGGCCGTCCACCAGCCGGGAAAGTAATTGATCGCACCGGGCACCACCAGCGCCAGGAGCCCTGCCCAGAGCAGCGGGATATAGGCATAGTTGTCCGCCCGCGGTGCCAGCACGGTGACCAGCTCGGCATCGGTATCGCGTTCGACCCGATGAATCGCCTCGGCTACCTGGCGTTGCTCGTCTTCACTCAATAAGGCCATGGGGGTCGTGATCTCCGAATCCTGATTGTCATGTCGGTGTCGCCACCGGCCGGAAGGCCGGGTTACCAGCCACCGGACGCGCCGCCGCCACCGAAGCCGCCGCCGCCACCGCCGAAACCACCCCCGCCGCCGAAGCCGCCGCCACCGCGCGACCTGCCGCCAAGCGCACCGCCCAGCAGCATGCCGGCCAGCAGGCCGCTGCGACCGCCCCGTACCAGGGTCATGACGATCACGAACATCACGAAGAAGAGAATCGATGCCGGTCCCTTGGGCCCCTGCTCTCCGGCCGGGGCGCTGGAGGTGGCGCTGGTGTCCATGGGCTCGCCGCCCAGCACCTGGATCATCGCCTCCACGCCCTCGGTGATGCCGCGGGCGTAGTCGCCCTCGCGGAAGGCCGGCGTCAGGGTCTGGTTGATGATCACCGAGGACTGGGCGTCGGTCAGTCGACCCTCGAGGCCATAGCCGACCTCGATGCGCACCTTGCGCTCATTCGGCGCGACGATCAGCAGGGCGCCGTTGTCCTCCTCTTCCTGCCCGATGCCCCAGTGGCGCCCCAGCTGATAGCCATACTCCTCGATGGTGACGCCCTGCAGGTCCGGCAGGGTCGCCACCACCAGTTGCTCGGTGGTGGCCTCCTCGTGGGCCGCGAGCCGCTCGCTCAAGCGTGATTCGGTGGCCTGATCCAGCAGCTCGGCCTGGTCCACCACGCGACTGGTCAGTTCGGGAAAGTCGAGTTCCTGTCCTTCAGGTTCCTGGGCATGGACGTCCTGTGCCTGAAGACCCAGGGCCCCCGTCATCAGTAACGCCAGTAGTGGAATGCGCAGAAGATCGATCATTCAAACTCCACCTGGGGGGCCTGGTCCGCGTTCTCGGTCGTGGCCTCGAAGGTCTCGCGAAGCGGCATGTCGCTGTAGAGGATGCTGTGCCACAGGCGACCGGGGAAGGTGCGGATCTCGGTGTTGTAGCGCTCGACCGCGGTGATGAAGTCGCGTCGTGCCACGGCGATGCGGTTCTCGGTGCCCTCGAGCTGCGATTGCAGGGTCAGGAAGTTCTGGTTCGACTTCAGGTCGGGGTAGCGCTCGGACACCGCCATCAGGCGGCTCAGTGCTCCGGTGAGCTGCTGCTGGGCCTGCTCGAACTGGCGCATCTTTTCCGGGTCGTCCAGCGACTCGGCATCGATCTGGATGGAGGTGGCCTTGGCCCGCGCCTCGACCACGGCGGTCAGGGTCTCCTGCTCCTGACGGGCAAACCCCTTGACCGTCTCGACCAGGTTGGGCACCAGGTCTGCCCGGCGCTGATACTGGTTCTCCACCTGGCCCCAGGCCGACTTCACCTGCTCGTCATAGGTGGGGATGTTGTTGACGCCGCAGCCCGTCAACAGCAACGCCATGATCAGCACGAGGGCCAATCGCCAGACGCGAGGGTCGGGAAGCGCGGTGTGTCTCGTCAGCATGGGGGCGTTCATCCCTGTGATTGCGATTCGATGATCTCCAAGGTACAGCTCAGGTTGAGACGAAGGAAGCGATGCATGGAGACACTTTGTTCGGTAGCGAACAAGGACGGCCCGTGCCGCCCTTGGGGGCAACAAGGGGGCGAAGAACGGCGGCGTGCGAATATGCAACGGTTCGTCCCAAGCGGTTCCTGACGTGTGCACCGTCGGCGTTGACCGCAGTAGCGGCACTTACGTCTCTGACCCGGTGTTGTCGGTCGACACGATTTCCGGTCGCAACCAGGGCGTCGTCCCCTTTGCTTCCGGCCTTCTTCAATCCGCCTGAGACGAGCTGACATCGTGCTCGGCGGCATCTTCGGCACCTTCCTCGACCATCTCCTGGGCCTTCTGCTCCTCCTCCACAGAGGCCTCCGGCTTCGCATGGTCCTTGTGCGCGACGGCCAGGGTCGCGGTGACGGCGAAATGGTCGGAGCCGGAGACCCTTACCCGGTCGAGGCCGATCAGGTGGAAACCGTCTGAGACGAACAGGTGGTCGATCGGGTATCGCAAAAATGGCCGCTCCGCGGGATAGGAGCTCAGCAGCCGTCGGCCACGGCGAGGGTCCTTCAGGTCGCTCAGGTCAGCGAACAGGCGGGTGGTGTCGGACCATGCGACGTCATTGAAGTCGCCGGTGACGATCCAGCGATTGTCCGAGTCCTCTTGAACGTGGCGGGCAACGAGCATCAGCTCAGCATCGCGGACCCGGCTGTCGCGACGCTCGCTCGTCTCGTCGTTGTGGCTGATCTGGTCCTGCAGCCCTGGCGGGACGGGGTGGGTGCCGATGTAGCGTACCGGCCCGATATCCGGCACATCCAGGGTCACGAAGATCGATGGCCGACGATCAGAGATCAGATGCTTGATCTCCTGCTCCAGCAAGGGGAACCGCGACCAGAGCATGATGCCCAGCCCCTCGCCACGAACCTCCCCGACCCGATGCGCATAATGCTCATCCAGCGGCGCCATCCCCTCGGCCCAGGCGCGATCGACCTCGATCAGCAGCAGAAGGTCGGGATCCTCACGCTGGACCAGTGCCACCAGCTCGTCGAAGTGGTCGTTGGTGTAGGTGACATTCGCCGTCAGGACTGTCAGGGCCGTCCGGTCTCCGCCGGGTTGAGTCTCGGCGGTGGGGACCTCGGTCGGCCAGACAGGCGTGAACGGCAGGATATGCGACAGCTGCCATGCCCCCGTCGCGAGGATCACTGCCAACCACACGGCATGCTCAGTGCGTGGCCGATTCCACCATGCGTGAACTGCCAGCAGCGCCAGTGGCACGATCACCGCCACACTCAACTGAAGCCGCGGGAACTCCCACAACTGTATCCACCACTGACCGCTGGGAATCATCGGCAGCAAGCTTACCGCCAGCATCAGCAGTGCCAGCACTCGGATAGTCCAGAGAAGAAGCGTTGCAGCCATGGCACCTCATCAATCAGGCGACACCGGCGACCGACGTAGTCCCGGTCTTACCTGCTTCAACTGCCGCAGATTTCCTTCCGATTCGAGCAGACCCGTACCCGGTCCTGCTGCTTGTTCTTGCCGTCTCGATGACCAGCGTGCCGCAACCCCCGACACGCCGAAGCAACCGCGTAATCACTATAAACCATCTCGTGTCGGGCAACAGGCGGGGGTCTCAATGACCCAGTGCAGCGCCGGACGCATCAGGGACGGTGTTGCCATGCCCCCCATTGCTCCTGCCATCTCACTGCTGACGCTATGGCCGCTGGGCGATGCAAAGCCTCGCCGAGTGATGGAGAATGTGCCGTTACCCGATGGCCGCCGCGCGCCTTGGCGACGCTGTCCGACACCCTGCAACGAGGTCCCATGAATCCCACCATCGAACTGCTCAAGTCCCATCGCTCGATCCGCAAGTTCACCGACCAGCCGGTCTCCCGCGAGCTGATGGAGACGCTGATCGAGGCCGGCCAGGCTGCAGCCACCTCCAGCCACGTCCAGGCCTACAGCGTCATCCACGTGAAGAATCCGGCGAACCGCGAGGCGATCGCCGAGCTGGCCGGCGGCCAGTCCTACGTGGCCACCTGCGGCGCCTTCCTGCTGTTCTGTGCCGACATGAAGCGACCCACCGAGGCCGCCGAGCGCACCGGTGCCCGGGTGGTGCGCGGCATGACCGAGCAGTTGCTGGTGGCCAGCGTGGACACCGCGCTGATGGCCCAGAACGTGGCCATCGCGGCGGAATCGGAAGGGCTGGGCCTCTGCTATATCGGCGGGATACGCAACAACCCCCAGCAGATCAGCGACCTGGTGGGCATCCCGGACCACGTCTTCCCGGTGTTCGGCATGTGCCTCGGCTACCCGGCCCACGACCCGGACGTCAAGCCGCGCCTGCCGGTGGAGGCGATCCTCAAGGAGGACGGCTACACCGACGACCGCGAACTGGTGGCGGCCTATGACGAGACCATGCACGCCTACTACCAGTCGCGGAAGGGCGGCCCCAAGGACGCCACCTGGTCGCGGAACCTCACCCCGCTGTTCGATACCAAGCTGCGCCCCCACATGCGTGAATTCCTGGTCAAGCGCGGCTTCGAGATGAAGTGAGCCGCGGCCTCAGCCGTGGACGTAGCGCAGCCGGGCATCGCGGCGCAGGCGCAGCATGGTGATCACGTTGGTCAGGAAGATCAGGCTCTCGGCGATGGTGCCGCCGATCGAACCGGCCAGCAGGTTGCTGATCACCCAGCACAGCGCCGCCACGGCCAGCGCGGCGCGCATGGCGATCCCGCTCAGCATAAACATGCCCCAGGTACCCAGCAGGCCCGCTGCCAGGGCGGGAATGTCCCGCGGGCCGCTCCAGGTCAGCGCCGCCACCGCCAGGGTGGCGGACAGCATCACCAGCATGAGCAGGCGATGGCGCGGGAAGCGGCGCACCAGGGCGATGCGCAGCACGATCAGCGCCGAGATCCCGGCCGCCACCCAGCTCTCGAACAGCGCGAACTGCGCGGCAAAGGCGACGTTGGCGAACAGCAGCAGCACGAACAGCCTGTCGTCGCGCTTGCTGGCAAATGCCACGAGGCAGAGTGCCAGGGCCACCAGGCTGACGCCCTGGCCCAGCAGCCATCTCAGGCCGATCTCTTCCATGGGATATCCGCTGCCGAGGTGGAGAATGGGGAAAACCGCGCCATGCTAGCACGCCGGTTCGGCGCGGGTGAGATAGGCATAGTTCCCCGTCGAGCCGAGCGCCCCGATCGAGTCCTCGCCCGCAGCGGCTAGCCCCTCGACCAGTCGGACGAATGCCGCCTCGTCGATGGCGCTCTCGTTCATGGGCGTCAACGGAAAGGCACTCAGGCCGGTGAGCATCGCGGTCTCCTCGTTCGATAGGCGGGCGGCGGACTTGCTCGGGAGTATGCCACGGCGGAGACTCGCCACCACGCCTCCGGGCTGCGCACCGGAGTCTTGCCGCCAACCCGTGGAGGGCTGATTGCATGGGAAGCCAAGCCGACCCCGACCTGGCACCGCGCCTGCGCGAGCTGCTGACGGGCCTGCCCGACGAGCGGCTGCCGATCACCTACCAGCAGGCCGCCGAGGCGCTGGGCCTCGCGCCGCCGCGCACCATCCAGCGCGTCGCCCTGGCCCTGGAGGCGCTGATGCGCGAGGACGTCACCGCTGGCCGGCCGATGATCGCCGCCCTGGTGGTCAGCCGCCGCGGCGACCTGCCCCGACAGGGCTTCTTCGACCTGGCCGTGGCGCTCGGCCGCTTTCCCGCCGACCCGGCAGGCCACGCGGCGGCCTATCGGCAGGAGCTCCGGCAGGTGCTGGCGGAACGACCGCAATGAGGCGAAGGGCGTGAGGGAAACTCAAGGAGCGCCCTGGTCGGGGCAGCACCTTGCGCCTGGCGGCCCGGGTTTGAGGGGGGAGTCATTGTTCATTCCGTCCCGTTGATCGCTGCACGTATAGCCTGGGTGTCTTTGCAGGGGCACGGCAGACGCCCCCGGATGGGGGCGTCGTAAGGTGGGAAAGGCCGTGTGTCAGGTCGCGCCCGCAAGCACCAGGTCGCGATGTTCCTGGCGCAGGCTCTTTACAAGGCCCACGCACATCACCATCAGGACCAGGGAGAAAGGCAGGCCGGTGGCCACGGCGCCGGCCTGCAGGGCGCCGAGTGCGGCGTCGCCGCCGCCGTAGAGCAGGATACCGGCGATCACCCCTTCCAGGGTGGCCCAGAAGACCCGCTGGCCGCGCGGGGCATCGGTCTTGCCGCCGGCGGTGATGCTGTCGATCACCAGCGAGCCGGAGTCCGAGGAGGTGACGAAGAAGATCAGCACCAGCAGGATCGCCAGGCTGGAGGTCAGGGTGGTCAGCGGCAGCTGCTCGAGCATGTGGAACATCGCCAGGGAGACGTCGCTGATGCCATGGGCCAGCTCGCCGACGCCGGCCGCGGACTGGGCCAGGGCGGTGCCGCCGAAGGCGCTCATCCAGACGATGGTGACCACGGTCGGTACCAGCAGCACGGCGGTCAGGAACTCGCGGACCGTGCGCCCGCGCGAGACCCGGGCGATGAACATGCCGACGAAGGGCGACCAGGAGATCCACCAGGCCCAGTAGAACACCGTCCAGCCGTGGTACCAGGTGGTGTCGTCTCGGCCGATCCAGTTGGAGAGCGGCACGACATGGCTGGCGTAGGCCAGGGTGGTGTCCCACAGGCCGTTGAGGAACAGCAGGGTGGAGCCGGTGATCACCACGAAGGCCAGCAGGGCGAAGGCGATCACCATGTTGATGTTGGAGAACAGCTTCACGCCCCCGTCGATGCCCCGCCATACCGAGAACAGCGCCACCACCGTGACGCCGACGATGATCGCCAGCTGGGTGCCGAGGGTGTTGGGGACGTCGAACAGGTAGTTGAGGCCGCCGGCGGCCTGGGAGGCCCCGAAGCCCAGGGAGGTGGCCAGGCCGAAGATGGTCGCCAGTACCGCGGTGATGTCGATCAGGTGGCCGGCCCAGCC